>SLCC01000075.1 GCA_007126035.1 Gemmatimonadota bacterium | reverse complement strand
CGACTGGGAGCGGATGGCGATCATTCTGGGTGCGGTCACGCTCTGGACGGGCCTCTCCGCCGCGCTGTTCCAGACGAAGCGGCTCGCCCGGCGCTATCGCCAGCACGCAGCGCGGGCCACCGAGCGGCCGCAGTGAATGCTTACCATGAGAATGGACTGTTGTATCAACGCGAGGGAGGTGAGATGAGCGAGATCATAGATAGCGCACGACGTCGGCAGGACCTGTTGAAGCACATGATCCTGCAGCTCCACGAGGGCCAGGCGCCGGAGACGGTGCGGCCGCAGCTGGTCCGGCTGTTGGGACAGGTACCTTACAGCGACGTGGTCGAGGTGGAGCAGGAACTGATTTCGGAGGGCATGCCCGTGTCGGAAGTGCTGAAGTTGTGCGACGTGCACACGGAAGCGCTGGAGGGTGCCATCTCGCAGGCTGGCGCCAGGACGGTGCCGCCGGGACACCCAGTGGACATCTTGCGGCAGGAGAACCGGGCTCTGGAGTGGGAGCTGAACCAGATCGACAAGCTGCTGGAGGCGTTGGGGGAGTTGCCGGCAGACGCCAATGGGACGGAACAGCTGGAGTTGGTCCGGGTGCATTTCAACGCGCTGATGGACGTGGAGAAGCACTACCTTCGGAAGGAGCATCTGCTCTTCCCGTTCCTGGAGAAGCGTGGCATCAGCGGGCCACCCACGGTGATGTGGGGCAAGCACGACGAGGCGCGGGCACTGTTGAAGGACGCAAGCGAGGCACTGGCGGGGGCGGCCTCCGGGGTGAGCGTTGCGGAGGCGCTGAGCATGGCGGCCATTGCCCTGCGGCCCGCTGCCGAAGCCGTCGCGGGCATGATCTACAAGGAAGAGCAGATCCTGTTGCCCATGTGCATGGATACGCTGGACGAGGCGGAATGGTGGGAGGTGGCGAAGGGCAGCGCCGAGATCGGGTTCTGTCTGGTCGACCCTGAAGAGAGCTGGCGCCCGTCGGATCTACCGCCGGAGCGGGCGGAGGGGTCCCTGGAGGCCGGGCAGGCCGGCCGCGTGCAGCTGCCCAGCGGCAGCCTGACCGGGCCGGAGCTGACGGCTATCCTCAACACCATACCCTTCGATCTCACCTTCGTCGACAAGGACGACAACGTCAGGTTCTTCACCCAGGGCGCCGAGCGCATATTCGCCCGCACCCGCGCGATCCTGGGCCGCAAGGTGCAGTTCTGCCACCCGCCCTCCAGCGTCGATGTGGTGGAGCGGATCCTCGCCGCGTTCCGCTCCGGCGAGCAGGACCAGGCCGAGTTTTGGATCACATTGAACGGCCGGTTCCTGCACATCGAGTATCGGGCGCTACGGGATGAGAAAGGCCAGTACCTCGGATGCCTCGAGGTCAGCCAGGATCTGACCGATAAACGCGCGCTGACAGGCGAGCGAAGACTCCTGGCCTGGGACCGGCAAGGAGCCGGCGGTGGCAATGCGCCGACCTGACATCACCTTTGACCTCGAGGTCGGCGAGTTCCTCCAGCACTACCTGGAGCTGGAGGAGACGCTCACCGCCCTGTCGCCCAATGTCCGGAAGACGGCGCGTTCACCACCTGGTCCCGGCGCTCGGCCAGACGCGAGTCGTCACGGAAGTTGCGGTGCCGGGTCTGACGGCCGGATCGCCACTGGCGATGACCGGGGCTTGGTGCGGGACGTGGAGGTTCAATGAGTCGTGATCGTGAACCCGGGCGCGAGTGGCCCGCGATCGGCGTGGACATCGGCGGCGGAAAAATCGCTCTGGGTGTGGTGGCTCGCCGCGGCGAAGTGACCGAGCTGGAGGAGTATCCGACGCTGGCGCAGCGCGGTCCTGAGGCGATAATCGTCGAGCTGATCCAGCGTCTCGCGGAGCTTCGGGAGAAGGCGGAATCCGAGCCGCTGGCCATCGGTGTCGGGATCTGTGGGCAGGTGAGCATGGACCGCGGCGCGGTGCTCAGCTCGCCGAACCTGCCCGGTTGGGACAATGTTCCGCTCCGGGATCGGCTGGAGCGGGGTCTGGAGTTGCCGGTGGTCGTCGGCAACGACGTGAACGTGATCGCTTTGGGGGAGTGGTCGCAGACCACCGGGCAGGAGGTCCGGGACATGGTAGTGGTCTTCATCGGCACCGGCCTGGGCGGCGGCGTCGTGGCGGACGGACGGCTCCTCACCGGTCACCTGGGCCACGCGGCCGAGATCGGTCATACCACGATCGTGGTGGACGGCCGGGAATGCAGTTGCGGCAATCGCGGCTGCCTGGAGGCGTATGTCGGCGGGTGGGCCCTGGCCAAACAGGCTCGCCAGGCAGCGGAACGAGACCCTGAGCTCGGGGCCGGGATCATCGAGCGGGCGGGTGGACTCGACCGGATCCGGTCCGAGACCGTAGCGGAAGCATTCGACGACGGCGACGACCTCGCCGCGCAGATCGTGGAGGAGGCGGGACATCATCTGGGCGCTGGCATGGTGGGTGTCGTCAACGGGTTCAACCCGCAGCGGCTGGTGATCGGTGGTGGGGTCATTGACGGGATACCCAGGCTCCTGGAGATGGCGGAAGCGCATGTCCGGGAGTACGCCCTCGACGCCTGCACCCGAGACCTGGAGGTCCACCGGGCCAGGTTCGGGCCGGAGGCCGGTGTGATCGGCGGCGCCGTGCTGGCTCGGCAGGCTTTCGCCGACAGAAGCGCCTGAACACGCCCACCCGCCCCCCGCAGCAAGACGAATGTCCACGTCTGCTCGCCTGAAGCCAGGGACCCGCTCCGGACAGCCGATGAACATTGCCTGCCATAGCCTGCAGGGTACGCCCTTTGCACTTCGAGCCCTGCAGTGGACGCTTTACCGGGAGGACTCCGTGAGCCGACTGTTCATCGCCCTTGCCGCCGTCGCCGCCATGCCGGCCGGGGGATGATGGCTCGGCTCACAATGCTGGACCGCTGACCCTCCGGCGCATCACAGCACCGCGTCCAGGTGCAGGTCCAGGCGCCAGCCCCTTGGCGCCGCCAGGCCGCGGGCCAGGTCGAGACGGATCAGCCCATCGAGCAGCGATCCGCCGACGCCGACCGACCAGCGCTGGTCCCGGCTGCGGATGTCCGCGCGGTCGCCGGCCCAGCCCCAGTCGGAGAAGACCGCCAGGTTCGCGAATGGTGTGGCCCGTGCCACCTCCAAGCGGCTCCGAACCATGCTGGTGCCAGCCACGGTGCTGGGCTCGTAGCCCCTGAGCGTGCTGGCGCCACCCAGGAAGAACTGCCGCTGGACGGGGACTTCGCCGTGGGACGTGCCTACGCCCGCCTCCGCGCCCAGTCGCAACCCGGCGAAGATGGGCACGGCCCCCCGCAGGGTCAGCCCGCCTCTGGCGTGATCGAAGTCCCCCGTCTCCGCCTGGAGCAGGAGGTCCAGCCCGAGCTGTGCCCTGGCCGGGTCCGTCCCCCACCACGGCTGGAGCCGGAATAGTGCCCCGAACTGCGTGGCGGCGTCGGCTGCGATGTTGGGGCGGAACACGCTGTCGGACCATGCCCGGGGCAGCGCGATCTGAGTGTTCCGCTCCACGGCGCCCTGCCGCTCGGCGTAGGCCCGCAGGTCCCACATCCGCCGCTCCAGTGCCGGCGGGGAGAGGGCTACTTCGGCGCCGGTGGCACGGTAGTACTCGCCCTCGTCGCGGCCGAAGAACAGGGCGGACAGGGAGTTGCCAGCGCCAAGCGCGCCGCGCGATACGTCGGCGGTGGCCAGCTCGTGATAACCCTTCAGCGCGAGGCGCCGTCGGATGGTCTCGTGGGTGAGCAACACCTCGGCGTTGGGGTGCAGGTCTCCCAGGCCCAGCCGGCCGATGGCCGTCAGCGTCACGTGCGGTAACGGCGCTGTCAGCCGTGCTCCCACGGACAGAGCCTCGATCCGGTTGTAGCGAAGCATCCCCGGCTCGCCGTAGCCCCAGCCGAACCGGACCGGCAGCCCCGGTCGCGCAGGCATGGGAATCGAGGCCAGGCGATCCTCGATCGCTTTCAGGTCGCTGTCGCTCAGGAAGTCGGGCGCACTTGCCCAGATCGGCGGCGGCAGCAGGTCGCTCTCCAGCAGGAGCGACGTGTCCACCGGCAGTATCCGCACCTGCCGACGCCCGTTCACTTCCCGCTCCGACGTGGATGTCTCACCCTCGCCGCTCCACTCGGCGATGGTGCGGGCGATGATGTCCGCCTCCGGCTCCAGGACCGGGTCCGCGTCCGTCGTCACGTCGAAGAGCTGATAGCTGACGTCGAAGGACGCCGGGAAATGGAGGATCCCCGTCCGGACCATGCCCTCGAAGCGCATGCTCCGGGGCAGCCAGTGCCGCATCTCCCACAAGGAGTACTCCACCGTCATGAGAGATATGTCGAACTCCAGGGGCGTGATGAACGGCACTCTGCCGGCCATCCTCCTGGCATCGTCGTCCACGGACGCGATGTCATGCAAAATGTCCACTCGACGCGCCAGCCGGAACGCGCCCTGGACCAGTGCGCCGGACGCCGCGTCGACCCACAGGACGCCGCGCACGCTGTTCGGGTCGGTTCGCCGGGGGATCACCCGGAGCTCCACCACCCGCACCTCGCGCCCGTCCTGGAGCCTGACCACAAGCGTGTCGCCACTCTGGTAGCGGTAGTGCTCCTCCGCCAGGTCGCCCAGGGGGTGGCGGATCCAGTAATCGTCTTGATCACCGTCGCGTCCGAAGTTGATGCCCAGGTAGAGACGGTCGCCGCCCGGATCGAAGGGCCGCATCTGGCCCGCGTCGGCCGTGGGCTCCACACCCTCCGGCGTCTGGAGCCTGCCGGCCAGGACCTGGACCACGTCGTCGGCATCCCGGCTCCAGCGGACCCGCGCGGCGCCCTCGTAGCGGGCCAGGGTACGGTCCTTCAACGGCATCCGGAGGCCCAGCGCCATGCGGGAGCGGATCAGCGCCGAGTAGCTGCGCAGCGCCTCGTCCGTATGGTGCCTGGCCTGACGGGCACGATCCAGGATTTCCGCCGCGCCCGCGTCCACGAATGCGCCGGCCGTGTCCGCGGGAGCCGCCCCACCACCTGCAGCCTGCGCCTGCAGCGGGGCGGGCAGGAGGACAAGAGGCAACGCAGCCGGTGCGCGTTCGCAGAAGACCGCGGCAGCTATACACCAGCACAGGAAGACAAGACCGGACAACCTTCGTGGCATGGTCATGGACGCTCGGAACGAGACCAGTAGTCTACGCCTCACCCCTACCTACGCAGCCCTGCGCCCGGTGGTTTCAGCGGCCACGGAACAGGCACTTCCATGCCACCATCTCGCCTGCCATCACACCCGGACCCTCCGGTCAGCGACAGGGCAAGCCTTCCCACCGCCAGTCGCCGAGCCGGCGCCAGAGGTAAATGCCAGCGAATATGATCCAAATACGTCAATGTGCCACGGTAGCACCGTGGGTCGGGACTTGATCAGGACCTGGGCGACGGCTCAGCCGGCTGCCTTGACCACGCGATCGACGTAGCGATCGATACTCATGATCACGTCCACCACATCGCCCTTACCCTCGGCGGCGGCCACGTCACGTGCCAGTTCGAGGAGGACGGCCCTGACCTTGTCGCGGGAGTCGGTGGGCGCCTTGCTCAGGCGGGGCGTTGCTGGTGCCCGTCGCGCCGCGGCGGTCCTGGTCTCCCCGCGAGTGCGACCTCGGGCGGTGCGCCGGGTCGTGGTCTTCTTCTTCGGCGCCACGGTCCGCTTGACCTGTAGTGGATAGCGGGCATTGAACTGCCGGGCGGACAGCTTGGCAATGTCCGGGTCTACGGACTGGGCCTTTTCGAACAGTTCCTGATTGGAGATGTCAGGGTTCTTCTGCAGCTCATCCTTGATCATCGCCATGACTTCAGGGTTTGTCTCGGCCATATGGACGTCCTTTCGGATTGCGGGTGCTTTATTGTGATGAATGTCACAAATAGGAAGCTACATATACGATAATGTCAAGGGCCACTCTCCCACACTCCCCGCGGTATGGGTGAATGCGGCTGGCGGTCGGCCGGGTGAGGGGGCGCCGCTGGCGCGGTCGCCCCACCTCGGGTAGTATGCGGGTCTTCCATGAACGACGGATCAGGAGGCTGGATGCTGCGGAAGGTTCTGGTGCTACTGGCTGCGGCGGTTCTTACCGCCTGTGGCGACCCCGGGCCCGATCGGGACCGGGGCTACGTGAAGCCCCCGCTGGAGAAGCCTGGCCTGGTGGTCCGGGGCGAGGAGGTCAGCGAGATGGCTGAGCTGGGCGAGCCGGTCCGGCCGCGTCCCAGGGAGCCGGAAGAGGTGGCGCCGCAGGAGGTCGACGGCTGATCCTGGTGACGCCCGGCTCCGGTGGTCGCGGGCGGGCGGCTCATATCTGGCCCGGCGGGCTCACAGCAGTGGCGGGCGTGGCCGTTGGGCCCGCTGGAACATCTGGATCTGCTCCTGCTCACCCAGTTCCCGTGCTCGCTGGAGAGCGATGCCGGGAGGTACGTGCCAGCTGACTCCTGCCACGCTGCTGTGCAGCGCCGCTAGCTTACCGTCTCTTCGGAAGAGGAGTGCGTTGTGCCAGGTGCCGTCGGAGTCCGGCGTGGATCGGACCCACACCTCCTGGCGCTGGCCTTCGATGATCAATGTGCCGAGCCTTTCTTCTACTGCCGGATAGCCGCCGTCCACGGGTTGCTGCCTTGTTTCACGGTTGATCCAGTTGGTGGTCATCTATGGAATCGCGCTCTGCCCGTGGCGGTGAAGCGCGGCGCTATCCGGCCCGGCGGGCTGGCTCCCCCGGCTCGGTCCACGGGTGCAAGAGCTAGACCGCGTAGATTGGCCCGGGAGAGGTCCGGCTGTGGGGCTGGCAGGTGTCGGGCTTGCGTTTTCGGACCCCGCTGCGCCAGTATACCGACCCGTATCCATTCCCATCCACCGGACCTGCTGTGCCGAGAAGAGACGATCTGGGGAGCATACTGCTCATAGGCTCCGGCCCGATAGTGATCGGACAGGGCTGCGAGTTCGACTATTCCGGGACCCAGGCGGTCCGGGCTCTCCGTGAGGAGGGTTACCGGGTGGTGCTGGTGAACAGCAACCCGGCCACGATAATGACGGACCCGGACCTGGCCCACCGCACGTACATAGAGCCGATCACAGCCGAGTGGGTCGAGCGGATCATCGAGCGGGAGCGTCCGCAGGCCCTGCTGCCCACCATGGGCGGCCAGACCGCCCTGAACGTGGCGCTGGACCTCCATGACCGGGGCGTGCTGGAGCGGTGGAACGTGGAGCTGATCGGCGCGGACGCCCGTGCCATTCGCATGGCCGAGGACCGTGAGGAGTTCGCCGCGGCCATGGTCCGCATCGGGCTGAACGTTCCCACCGGCGGGTTCGCCCGCACGGTGGACCAGGCGCTGGGGATCGTGGATGACATCGGCTATCCTGCCATCATCCGGCCGTCCTTCACGCTGGGCGGTTCGGGCGGCGGGATCGCCTACAACCTGGAGGAGTTCCGGGTGGCGGTGCAGCGAGGGCTCGATCTCTCACCGGTCAACGAAGTCCTGATCGACCGTTCCGTCATCGGCTGGAAGGAATACGAGCTGGAGATGATGCGGGACGGGGCCGACAACGTGCTGGTGGTCTGCTCCATCGAGAACGTGGATCCCATGGGCGTCCACACCGGCGACTCCATCACGGTAGCGCCGGCCCAGACGTTGTCGGACGTGGAGTACCAGGCGATGCGGGACGCGGCCATCGCCATCATCCGGGAGATCGGCGTCGAGGCTGGTGGCTGCAACATCCAGTTCGCGGTGAACCCTGGGGACGGCGAGATGCTGGTGGTGGAGATGAATCCCCGGGTCTCCCGCTCGTCGGCGCTGGCGTCCAAGGCCACGGGTTTTCCCATCGCCCGTATCGGTGCCAAGCTGGCGGTGGGCTACCGGCTGGACGAGCTGCCCAACGACATCACCCGCGTGACGCCCGCTTCCTTCGAGCCGGTGCTTGACTACGTGGTGGTCAAGTTCCCCAGGTTCGCATTCGAGAAGTTCCCGGCAGCGGATCCGACGCTGGGGGTGCAGATGAAGGCGGTGGGCGAGGCGATGGCCATTGGCCGGACGTTCAAACAGGCCTGGCAGAAGGGGCTGCGGGGTCTGGAGATAGACCGGGGCGCTTGGGTCACCGGCGACCGCCCCCAGGACGACGGCCTGGCGGACGACACGGAAGAGACGCTGCGAGCCGCACTGCGTCGTCCTACCGCCGATCGGCCGTTCCAGGTCAAGCGTGCCCTGGAGAAGGGGTGTGCCCCGGCAGAGATCCACCAGGTCACCGGCATCGATCCATGGTTCCTGGCCCAGTTCGCGGAGCTGGTGGACGCGGAGCGCTGGTTCGCCGGGCTCGGCGTCCAGGGGCAAGGGCAGGTGGAGGATGCGGCGGGAGCGGGACTGACGGGCGTGGACGCGGCGGCGCTGCGCCACATGAAGCGCCTGGGCTTTTCCGACCAGCAGCTGGCCCGGCTCCGGAGCGTGACCGAGAGGGAGGTGCGGGACCTGCGCTGGGAGCTGGGCGTCCGGCCCACCTACCAGATGGTGGACACCTGCGCCGGCGAATTCCCCGCCGCCACGCCGTACCTGTACTCGGCCTACGAATCCGAGTCGGAGGCGCCTCCCAGCGATGCCCGCAAAGTGTTGATCCTGGGGAGTGGCCCGAACCGGATCGGCCAGGGGATCGAGTTCGACTACTGCTGTGTCCAGGCGGCGCTGGCACTGCGTGCCGACGGGTTCGAGACCATCATGGTGAACTCGAACCCGGAGACGGTATCCACGGACTTCGACATCTCCGACCGCCTCTACTTCGAGCCGCTCACGTTGGAGGACGTGATCGAGATCGTCGCCAGGGAGCAGCCGGAGGGGGTCATCGTCCAGCTCGGCGGACAGACGCCCCTCAAGCTCGCCAAGCCACTGGCCGACCTGGGCGTGCCGATCCTGGGTACCAGCGTCGATGCCATCGACCGGGCGGAGGACCGCGACCGGTTCGTCGATTTGTGCCGCTCCATCGGCGCCGCGGTGCCGCCCAACGGGGTCGCCACCAGTGTGGAGCAGGCGGTGCGGGTGGCGGCGAAGGTGGGATACCCGGCCCTGGTCCGGCCTTCGTACGTGCTGGGCGGACGGGCCATGGAGATCGTCTACGATGAGGCATCCCTCAGGTCGTACTTCGAGCGCGCGGTCCGGGCCAGCCCTGACCACCCCGTCCTGATCGATCGGTTCCTCGAGGATGCCTTCGAGGCGGATGTGGACGCGGTCTGCGACGGCGAGAACGTGGTCATCGCCGGCGTTATGCAGCACATCGAGGACGCAGGCGTTCATTCCGGTGACTCGGCCTGCGTACTGCCGCCGTACCTCCTCAAGGACGAGGAGGTGGACGAGATGCGACGCCTCACCCGGCGGTTCGCCACCGAGCTCGGCGTGATCGGGCTGATCAACGTGCAGTTCGCCATCAGGGACGGCCTGGTCTACGTGCTCGAGGTCAACCCGCGGGCGTCCAGGACGGTGCCGTTCGTGGCCAAGGCAACGGGGATCGCCTTTGCCAGGGCAGCGGCCCGGGTCATGGTGGGCCGGAGCCTGGCGGACGTGGGGCTGGACCTGGAGACCGACCCATCACCGGTGGGCGTAGCCATGAAGGAAGCTGTTTTCCCCTTCGAGAAGTTCAACGTGGACGTGATTCTGGGTCCCGAGATGCGCTCGACCGGGGAGGTCATGGGACTGGACGAGTCCTTCGGCATGGCGTACGCCAAGGCGCAGGTCTCCGCGGGCGCGTCGCTCCCCACGTCCGGCACTGTGGTGGTCACGGTGAACAACAACGACAAGGCGACGGTCACGCCCATAGTTCGCCGGCTCCACGAGCTGGGCTTCACCATCCGAGCCACTGGTGGCACGGCCCGTTACCTGCGCGCCCGGGGTGTCCCGGCGGAGCCGATCTTCAAGGTTGGCGAGGGCCGTCCTGATATCGCCGATGGGATCATCAGCGGGGAGGTGCAGCTGCTCATCAACACGCCGCTGGGCAAGAAGTCACAATACGACGATTACACCATGCGCCGTACGGCCATAGCGTACCGTATCCCTTACTGCACAACCATGTCCGCGGCTTCGGCGGCGGCGGACGCGGTGATCGCTCTGACGCATCGGCGCCGGGAGGTGAGGAGCCTCCAGGAGCGATTCGGGTCCGATACCGCGAGGGCGGGGGAGTCCGGGACGGCGTCCACGAGCTTCCCGAGTTGAGGTTTGCCATGAGAGTGCGATTGTCGACAGTCCTCCTGCCCGCTCTGCTGCTGCTCACCGGCTGTGCCGGTGCCGCGTCGTCGGCTCCCGCCGCCGGGTCGGGCGCGGTGGCTCGAGTGGTTTCCGATGCCGGTGCGAGCGGTGCTTACGAGGCGACGATCCGGCGGTCGGGCTACGGCGTCGCTCATATCGAAGCGGCGGACGCCGGGAGTCTGGCTTTCGGCGAAGGCTACGCGCAGGCGGAGGACCACCTGTGCACCATCGCCGACCAGGTGGTCCGCGCGCGAGGCGAGCGGGCGAAGTATTTCGGACGCGGGGACGCCGACCGGCACCTGGTGAGCGACCTGGCCATGCGTGCGCTCAGGGTGCCTGACAAGGCCGCCCTGATGCTGGAGACCCAGCCGGAGGAGGTGAGGCTCTGGCTGGAGGGGTTCGTCGCCGGCTACAACCAGTTCCTCCGGCAGACCGGTCGGGACGGGGTGCCCGGGTGGTGCCGGGGCCAGGACTGGGTGGTCCCGATCACGGCGCGTGACCTGGCCGCGTATCACCGGCTGATCGCCCTGGCCATCAGCAACTTCGCCGGCGCCATAGTCACGGCCCAGCCGCCGGCGCCAGCCGTCGCTGCTGTCGGTGGGGCGGCGGACCGCGACAACGTCGGCGCTGGGCACGGGGCCGAGCGGTCCGTGTCCTTCCCCGGCCCTCGTATGACGGCCAGCAACGCATGGGCCCTCGGTCGGGACCTGACAGAGAGCGGGCGGGGCATGCTGCTGGCCAATCCCCACTACCCATGGGTCGGCTCCAACCGGTTCTGGGAGAAGCAGCTGAGGATTCCGGGCGACCTGGAGGTGTACGGCGCGAACCTGATAGGGGTGCCCGGGGTGCTCATCGGGTTCACCGAAGGCGTGGCGTGGACCCATACCGTCTCAGCCGGCACCCGCTACACCCTGTACGCCGTGGACCTGGTGCCCGGCGATCCGACCCGCTACCGCTTCGGTGACGAGGAGCGGGCCATGACGGCGCTCGAGGTGACGGTCCAGGTCCGGGGTGAGGCGGAGCCGGTGCGGCGGACGCTGTGGTCCACCCACCACGGCCCGGTCATGAGCACCGCCAACCTCCCGTGGACGGAGGACCGGGCGTTCGCCCTCCGGGACGCCAACGAAGACAACAATGCCCTGGCCGCACACGTCCTGGCGGTCAACCGCGCCACCTCACTGGCGGACCTTCGGCGGGCGCACGCCCGCTATCAGGGGCTGCCGTTCGTGAATACCATCGCAGTGAGTCCCGACGGCATCGCCTGGTACATCGACGCCGCTGCCACGCCGAACCTGAGCGCGGAGGCACAGGCGGAATGGCTCCGTCGCCGGCGGGCGGAGCCCATGACGCGGCAGCTCTGGCAGAGCGGGATCGTCCTCCTCCACGGCAGTGATCCGCTGTTCGAGTGGGTGGTCGACCCGGAGGCCGCACATCCCGGGATCGTTCCCTACCGGGACCTGCCCCAGCTCGAGCGCCGGGACTACGTGTTCAACGCCAACGACAGCTACTGGCTCTCCCACGGTGACACGCTCCTGGAGGGCGCCTACTCACCGCTGCATGGCGAGCAGCGGGTGCCGGTCTCGTTGCGGACCCGGAGCAACGTCCTGCACCTGACCAACCGGACCCCGGACAGGGTTGCGGGCGAAGACGGGCGGTTCAGCCTCCGGGAGCTGACGGCCGCGATCCTGGCCAACCGCAGCCTCACCGCCGATCTCGTTGCCAGCGAGCTCGTGGAGCGGTGCACGGCGACGCCCCGGGTCGAGGTCGACGGGCAGATGGTCGACCTGACGGAAGGCTGTGCCGTGCTGGCCGCCTGGGACCACCGCTTCGACCTGGACAGTCGTGGCGCCGTGCTGTTCCGGGAATGGGTGAGCCGCTATTCGCCCGCCAGCCTGCGCAGGAGTGGCGACCTCTTCGCCGTGGGCTTCGACCCGTCCGACCCGGTGCACACGCCCCGTGGCCTGGCGCCGGGGGAGCAGGCGTTGGAGCATCTGGCGGGTGCGGCGGCATTGCTCCAGAGCCAGGGCATCCCGCTCGACGTGCCTCTGGGGGAGCTCCAGTACGCGCCTTCGAAGCTGCCGCAGCGCATACCGATGCACGGCGGTAACGGCGGCTACGAGGGCCTGCTCAACCTCATGCAGGCGTCCTCGGGAAGCAACACCCTGGAGCCCGTAAAGCTGGCGCCCGGGGTCCCTGGCAGCCGGTTCATGACCGAGGCGGGCTACCCGGTCCTGCACGGCGCCAGCTACTTGCTTGCCGTGGAGTTCCAGGCCGGCGGCCCCAGGGCGATGGCGCTGCTCACGTACGGCCAATCCGGCGATCCGGCATCTGAGCATTTCACCGACCAGGCCTGGCTCTTCTCCCGGAAGGAGTGGCGGCCCGTGCTGTTCCGGGAGGACGACATCGCCGCTGGCACCCGACGGCAGTACACGGTCCGTGGCAGCCGCTGAGCCCCCGGGGCCGTCGCCGCTCAGCGTCTGAAGTCGATATCCGAGTCCGCTATCAGCCAGAGCAGCGCCGCCCAGGCCGCCACGTTCTGGTCCAGCCGGGCCGGGTCGATGCGCTCGATGGTGTCGTCCGGCGTGTGGTGGTAGTCGAAGTAGTCCGTGCCATCCTGGTTCAGTCGGAAGGCGGGCACCCCGAGTCGCACCAGCGGGATGACGTCCGGTCCGCCGCTCAAGGCCGGCGCGCTGTCGAAGTGGATGCCCAGGGGCGCCAGGATCCGCATCGCCTCTCGGGCCAGCTCGGTGTCCGCCATGCCCGGGGGCAGGTTGAGGCTGAATATGAGGCCGGCGCCGAAGTCGCTCTCGCTGGCGATCACGTGATCGGGGATCTGGCCCAGCTCGTCCTGTGTCTCGGCGTAGTGCCTCGCTCCGGCCAGCCCACCTTCCGGCTGGCTCACCTCTTCGGCTCCCCACCATACCACCCGTATCGTGCGCCGAGGCCGGACGGGCAGCTCGGCGATGAGCTTGGCCGCCGCCGTCGTGATGCCGATGCCGGCCGCGTCGTCCAGCGCTCCGGGGCTCACGTCCCAGCTGTCGATGTGTCCGCCGATCACGATCACCTCGTCCGGTCGCTCACGGCCCACGAGCTCACCGATCACGTTCTGTGTGTGGCCCTGAACCGGGTCGGGTGGCAGGCCAACCAGTCGTAGCCGGACCGGCCCGTGCCGCGCCACCCGGACGAGCTGTTCCGCGTCGGGCGGAGACATGGCGAACGACGGGATCCCAACGCCCATCCGGGTCGACCCCGTGTTGGCGGAGCGGCGGTCGTGTGTGCCAAGCGAGCGCATCAGGAAGGCCACGGCCCCCCGGGCCTCCGCCTCCGCCGGGCCCTGGAACCGTATCTGGGACACCGAGCCGTACCCGCTCCCCGTCTGCGTCCTGGGGGTGGGCTGGAGGACCACGGCGATGCGTCCCGTCAGCGAGCCCTCGGGCGCGTCCAGCAGCTCCTGCCAGGTCTCGAAGAGCACGGCCTCCGCCTCGACGCCTTCCAGCGGTGTGGCCGGCGAGCCGCCGAGCATGGTTACCACCAGCGGCTGCGGGTATGGCGACACTATCTCGCCACGCTCCTCGCCGCGCGTCCAGACCAGCAGGGGGAACTCCTCGATCCTGACGTTCTCGAAGCCCAGGCCCCGCATCCGCTCGGCGCCCCATGCCGCCGCCCGGTGGTCCGCATCGGTGCCGGCGAGCCGTGGCCCGAACAGGGTCAGGCCTTCCAC
This sequence comes from Gemmatimonadota bacterium, assembly GCA_007126035.1. Classification (GTDB taxonomy): domain Bacteria; phylum Gemmatimonadota; class Gemmatimonadetes; order Longimicrobiales; family RSA9; genus SLCC01. Next base: position 20,514 of record SLCC01000075.1, on the reverse strand, counting down.
TATCTCGTACGCGATGTTGTCTGCCAGAGCCCGGTCCCTCAGCTCGACCGCCGTCTCGGCCCATGGCAGCGTATTCTGAGCCTCAGCGCTCCCCAGCCCGATGCCCAGAGCCACCAGCACCACACTCCCCGACAGCATACCGCCCGTCAATCGACCCCTCACGAGTCCTCCCCGCTTGCGTTGTTCAGGTCAGGTCCACCAAAGATGGAAGAACTCGCCCTTCCTCGCGACCCCTGGGGTCGAAACTACCGGTCCGTAACACTTCGTAACGCCACTGCCGCGACCGCGGGTGCGCTGGTGGCGCGCAGCCGCGGTCGAGCTCAGCCGGGCCTCGGACGGGTTGTGTCAGGCGTCGTCCCGTTCCGTGTCCAGGCCGTCCGTGGCAGGGAAGACCCGGGCCTCGTCGGCGTCCACATCTATGAAGCCGTCACGGATCAGCAGGTCCTCGATGGCCGCGAGCGCCATGTCTCGCCGCTCAGGCTCCCGGTCACCCGGCCGATCCTCGATCCCGCCCATCCGGTCTCCCGCGGCGCCCAGAGCGTCACTCGGGTCTTCGGACGCAGTGCGGATGGTCTCATCCAGCTCCACCAGGTTCTTCTTCACGTGCTCCCACGCCGCCTGGCGCCGATCCTCTTGCCACTCGCCGCCGCCCACCGGCTCGTACGCGTCCAGCACTTCGTCCACGTCCTCTTCCCGGATCTCGTATGGCACGGGGTCCATGTGTCGACTCCTTGTGCACAGGGTTCGTCTCCTCCACACCCCCCACCATGGCCAGGACTGTGCCGCCGCGTCTGAGAACGCCTCTTGCCGCTGTGGGCGTTCCGCACGTGCGGCCCCGGGTTGTTAGCTGCTGCCGGTCATTGTATCATTACCCGTGCTGATGACCGGCACCCCGGCGAGTTGTGGCGATTGCATCCGGGTGACCAACGTGCTAAACCGCTCGGATCGGCCCCGCGCGGACTCGCTGCGGGGCCTTTTTCATGTCCATACCAGCCGTCCCAGCCGCAAGAGGAGACAGGAATGAGCAAGAGCACCACGACCCCGGCCTCCGACACCGAAGAGGCGATGGCCGCCGGGCAACTCCGGGACCCTCGCACGGGCTCCACGTTCGTATTCACGTCGGAGTCGGTAACGGAAGGACACCCGGACAAGGTGTCTGACCTCATCTCCGACAGTGTGCTGGACGCGTGTCTGGAGCAGGACCCCGGGGCCAGGGTGGCGTGTGAGACGCTGGTCAAGAGTGAGACGGTGGTGCTGGCCGGCGAGGTGTCGCTGCCTGAGGGGTGCGTGGTGGACTACCGGCAGGTTGCTCGGGACGCCGTTCGCAGCGCAGGGTATGTGGATCCCGGCGAGCCCTTCAATGCCGACGGCGTCCGGATCCAGGTGCTCATCACCCGCCAGTCACACGAGATCGCTTCCGGTGTCAAGGGTGGCGAAGCCGGTGAGCTGGGTGCCGGTGATCAGGGTATCATGTTCGGGTACGCCACCGACGAGACGCCCGAGCTCATGCCGCTGCCCATCCTCCTGGCGCACCGCCTGGCCGCCGCGCTGGCCCAGGACCGACGCGGTGGTCACGACTGGCTCCGACCCGATGGCAAGACACAGGTCTCGGTCGAGTACCGGGATGGCCAGCCCGTGGCCGTGACCGATGTCCTCGTCTCGACCCAGCACGCCCCGGGCGCGCTGGGCACCGTGGACGAGTACGTGCGCCTCGACCTGGTACCCCGGATCCTCGGCGACCTGGCCCCCGTAACCGGCGGCATAACCGTCAACCCGGCTGGGGAATGGACGCACGGCGGCCCGTCCGCCGATGCCGGCGTAACCGGCCGCAAGACCATCGTGGACACCTACGGCGGCATGGCACGGCACGGCGGTGGAGCGTTCAGCGGCAAGGACCCCACCAAGGTGGACCGGAGCGGGACCTACTTCTGCCGCTGGATAGCACGGGAGCTGGTGCGCCGGGGCCTGGCCCGCCGCGCCGAGATCCAGGTCTCATACGCCATCGGTCAGGCCCGGCCGGTTTCTGTGGCGGTCGATACCTTCGGCACCGGCGACGATCGCGAAGCCGCCGACTTCGTCAGCCGCTTCGACTTCCGCCCCGGCGCCATAATCGAGCAGTTCGAGCTGGCCCGACCCATCTACCGCGCCACCACCAACTACGGCCACTTCGGGCGGCCGGGGTTGCCCTGGGAGGAACGCTGATCGTCGTTCCTACTCTGCAGCCTGCCGTGCCGGTACCCGGGGCCGCCCCGCCGCCACCCAGCGGGCCCGTCGCGCGACGGCGGCGCCCCACAGGCCGATGTCGTCTACCCACGCGTAGAGGACGGGCGTGAGCAGGAGGGTCAGGATCATGGAGGTGGTGAGGCCTCCGATGACCGCCTGACCGATGGGCGAGAACATCTGACCCATCCCTTCGCCGGAGAAGAAGGCCATGGGCATCATCCCGATGAGGGTGGTGAGTGATGTCATCAGCACGGGCCGCATCCTGGCCTGGCAGCCGTTGAGCAAAGCGGTCTTCCTGTCCTGACCGCGGGCCCGGAGCTGATTCACCAGGTCGATCATGACGATGGAGTTGTTCACCACGATCCCCACGGTGATGAGGATGCCCAGGAACGACAGGATGGAGATCGGCGTGCCGGTGAGCAGGAACACGACGCCCATCCCGGGCAGGGCGAAGAAGATGGAGAAGTAGATGATGACCGGGAGCAGGAGGCTCTCGAAGAGGGCTGCCAGGAGCAGGTAGATGAGCACGAGTGCCAGGATTATGGCGAAGAACATCTCACCGAGCTGCTGTTGCTCCTCCCGGAAGCCCCGGCCAAGGTCCCAGCTGTAACCAGCGGGCAGCTCCAGCGTTTCCATGAGGGCGGTGACCTCGCCCTGGACCGCCTCGCGGCTGTGCCCCGGCGACACCTCGCCGGACACGCTCACGGATGTGAGCCGGTTCTCCCGCCGGATGTCCTGGGGCCCGCCCACCAGTACCAGGTCGGCCAAGGTGTTGAGCTGGATGTTCCGCCCGTCTGGCGTGCCGATGGCCAGGGTGCCGAGCTGGTCGATGGAGAGGCGGTCCTCTTCCCGGAGCTGGGCCAGCACCTCCACCTCGCGGTCGCCGGACCGGAATCGTGTGGCGGCGCGCCCACGGAGGGCGCCGGAGACGGCCTGGGCCACGTCGCGGGACGTGAGGCCCTGTCGCTCGGCGGCTTCCCGGCTCACCCGGACCCGGATCTCCTCGTTGCCGGCCTGGAGGGAGTTGTCCAGGTTCTGGATGCCCGGGATCTCCCGCTCGAGGCGCCACTCGACTAGCTCGGCCAGCTCGGCCAGGACGTCGGTGCTCTCGCCGATGAGCCGGACGCTCACTCGCCCGCCCATGCCCCAGGCCCGGCGCTGGCGCCATTGCACGCCGGGCACCACGGGCAGCTCGTCCTGGATCATCATGCTGATCTCGGCGGACGACAGCTGGGCGCCTTCCGAGTACGGCTTCAGCGACATCATGATGTTGCTGAAGTTGGGCGATGACATGGCGTTGACGTTGGTGATCTCGAGCCGCTCGGCGTTATCCAGCAGCAGTAGTTCCACCTGCGCGAACAGCTCGCTCCGCTCCTCCACGCTCATGCCCCGCGGCGTGGAGACGCCCATCATGACGAAGCGCCGGTCCTCGTTGGGCATGAGGTCCCTGGGCAGCGACCAGACGGCGTACCCACCGCCGGCGAAGACCGCCAGGGCCGCGAGGCCGGTGAGGAGACGGCGGCCCAGCAGCCGGTCCAGGACGCATCGGTACCCGTTCGAGACCTTCGTGAACAGCCCGCCCGGCTCGGGCATCTCGCCCCGGAGCAGCCACTTGGCCAGCAGCGGGACCAGGGTGAAGGCGATGCCCAGGCTCGCGGCGATGGCGAAGGAGATGGACATCCCGAACGCCCTCATCTGGGTGCCCATCATGTTCGGTGTCATGAACAGCAGGGGCATGAACACCACGATGGTCGTGGTCGTGCCCGCCAGGATCGCCAGCCCCACCTCCGACGCGCCGGAGACGGCGGCGTCCTCGGCGCTGTCGCCCGCCTCCCGGTGCCGGAAGATGTTCTCCACCACCACCACGGCATTGTCGATGAGCATTCCCACGGCCAGCATCAGGCCCGACAGCGTAATGACGTTGATGCTGGCACCGCTCACGTGGAGGATGGTCACCGTGAAGATGAGGGACACGGGGATCGACGCCGCCACGATGAGGGTGGGCGTGATGCGTCGCAGGAACACGAAGAGGATGATGATGGCCAGGATCCCGCCAATGACGCCTGCCCTGGTCAGTGCGTGCAGCGCCTCGAGGATCCCGTCCGACTGGTCCTGCCAGAACCTGAACCCGATGCCCGCCAGCCCCGGCTCCTCGCGCAACGCCTCCAGCGTGGCCCGGACCTCCCGGGCCACCTCCACGATGTTGGCCTCCGAGTCCTTGTAGACCTGGAGCTGGCGCGCGTTCTCGCCGTTGAGCCTGAAGAAGAAGTCCCGGTCCGGGTAGTCGTAGCGGACGGTGGCCACGTCGCCCAGGCGCACGCCGTTCGAGCCCAGCGGCAGGGCCTCGATCTCCTCGGGCCGGCGGAACGTACCCTCCGCCCGGACCAGGAACCGCATGTCGCCAAGCTCTACCTCGCCGGCGGACACGTCCTGGTTACCACGGGAGAGCGCCGCGCCGATCTGGGACAGGGTCACGCCCGCCGACTGCATCCGGGCCTGGTCCAGTTCGACCGTGACTTCCCGGGCCTCGAGACCGCTGAAGTCCACCGCCGCGACGCCCGGTACCGCCAGGATCGCGGGCTCGACGCGTCGCTCGATCAGCTCGGTGAGCCGGGCGGGCTCACCCTGCCACGAGATAGCGCCGCGCAGGACCGGCTGGTCGTCCGTGCCGAAGCGACTGAGGTCGATCCGGTCCACGTCGTCCGGCAGGCGGCTCCGGGTCAGCTCGGCTCGCTCCCGGACCTCGAGGGCGGCCAGGTCCATGTGGGTGCCCGGCTCGAACTCGAGCTGGAGCCGGGCCCGGTTCTGGCTGGCCGTGGACGTGATGCTCTCGAGCCGGCGCACCGTGCCCAGCTCCTCCTCCAGCGGGCGCACGATCTTCCGCTCCACCTCCGCCGGGCTGGCGTCGGGGTAGGGGACCGTCACCCGGATGACCGGGCGCTCGAAGGAGGGCCACAGGTCCAGGCTGATCATGCTGGTGGATATCGCCCCCAAGATCACGATGGTGACGATCATCATGCCCGTGGTCACGGGCCGGCGGACGGCGAAGCGCGGTAGCGACATGGCTCATTCCCCCGCCAGCTCGGGCCTGGCCTCGGACGGCGGGGACACCGTACCCGCCGCCGCCAGCGCCCGGCTCGTTGCCCGGCGCAGGCTCCAGCTCTCCACCAGCCGGTACAGGACCGGCACTACCATCAGGGTCAGGACCGTGGCCACCAGCAGGCCGCCGATCACCGGGATGGCCAGCGGCGCGCGCAGCTCCATCCCCTCGCCCCGGATCAGTGCCAGCGGCATGAGCCCCAGGACCGTGGTCAGGGTGGAGATCACGATAGGCCTGAGCCTCAACCGGGCGCCCTCCCGCAAGGCGTCGTCCAGCTCGAGCCCCTCGTCGCGGCGGAGCTGGTTGACCGTGTCCAGCAGCACGATGGCGTTGTTGACCACAATGCCCGCCAGCATCACCACGCCTATGAGGGCCACCACCGAGATGGGCGTCCTGGTGATCCAGAGGCTGAGCCCGGCGCCCACCATAGCCAGCGGCACCGATACCATGATGACCATGGGCTGCCGGAACGACTCGAACTGGCTGGCCATCACCAGGTAGACCAGGAAGACGGCCAGGAGCAGGGCCATCTGCATGGAGCGGATGGAGCCCTGGAGCTCCCGGGACTGTCCCGCCACCACCACGGCCATGTCGGCGGGCGCGGGCACGGACCGGACCTCCTCCTGGATCCTGCCCAGTATGCCCGCCAGGTCACGGCCCGCGGGCACCGCCTGCACCAGGGCAACGCGTGACCCGTTCCGCCTCACTATCTCCGCCGGGCCCTCGCCGAAGCCCAGGGTGGCGATGGACGACAGGGCAACGCTGCCGGTGGGCGTCTCGATCCGCAGGTCCGCCAGGTCCTGGAGCGTACGCCGCTGCTCTTCACGGGCCTGGACCAGGATCCCGATGTCCCGGTCCCGCTCGGTGAACTCAGTCGCGCCTATGCCCCTGACCCGAGCCGATACGGCTTCAGCCGCGTCCACTACAGTCAGCCCGGCCCGGGCCGCCCGGTCCCGGTCGAACCGGATGGTGATCTCGGGATTGCCTTCCCGCCGGGGCTCCTCCACACCTGCCACTTCTGGCATGGCCCGGAGCCTCGCCCGCACGTCCGCCGTCACCTCGCTCAACTGCTGGAGGTTGTAGCCCCTGACCTCCACCTCGATGGGCGCGGCCAGGGTGAACAGCCGGGGCTGGTCGATGCGGAAGGCCACGCCCGGCATGCCGGACAGTGACTCGGCCAGGGCCTCCCTGACCCGGGTCTCCGGGACGCGGATGTCGTCCAGGCGGACCAGGAGCGTGGCGGCATGGCGCTCGATGTCGCCGCTGCCACCGCCGATGGCGCCGCCCACACCACGCATGCCCACGGTGGCGAAGACTTCCCGTACGCCCTGGACGTTGAGGGCGGACTGCTCCGCCTGGCGCGTCAACTGCTCCATCCGCGTGAGGCTGGTGCCCGGCGCCGCCTCGATCTCCACCACCAGCTCGCCCTGGCTCAGCTCCGGGATCAGCTCGAGGCCGAGGCGGGGGACCAGCAGCAGGGCCACCAGTACGGCTAGCCCCGTGGCGCCCAGCACGCGTCCGGGGCGCCGCAGGCCTGCGCTCAGCCAGTCCGGGTACCGGGAGTCGAGCCAGCCGTAGCCCCGGTCGAAGGCATCGAGCAGGGGCTGGAGAGCCCGTGCGATGACGCGTACGACCTTGCGCAGCCCCAGGATCCCCAGGCCCGCGCCAGCCGCCACCGTGGCGCCGACCCGCTCGGTGGCACGGGATTGACCTATCCGCCCAGCCGTCACCTGGGCGCCGCTGCCCCGGGACGCCAGCATGGGGATCAGGGTCAGGGCCACGACCAACGCGGCCAGGAGGGCGAACGAGACCGTCCAGGCCTGGTCGCCGAAGAGCTGACCCGCCACGCCCTCCACGAAGACGATGGGAATGAAGACGGCGACCGTGGTCAGCGTGGATGCGATGACGGCGCGGGCGACCCGGCCGGCGCCCACGGACGCCGCTTCCGCCGGCGACCGGCCGGCCTCCCGCTCCCGGGCCACGGACTCGAGCACCACGATGGCGCTGTCCACGAGCATCCCGATGCCCAGGGCAAGGCCGCCCAGGCTCATGATGTTCAGCGTGATGCCCCGGCCGAACATGAGCACGAAGGTGGCGATCACGGAGATGGGTATGGCCGTGGCCACGATGAGCGTCGTGGGCAGGTGTCGCAGGAAGAGCAGCAGCACCAGCACCGCCAGCAGCCCACCGAAGGCCGCCGCCCACTGCACATCCGTGACGGCGTTGCGGATGAAGACCGACTCGTCCCGGACCAGCGCTATCCCAACGCCGGCGGGCAGCGTCTCACCCAGGGTCTCGACCCGCTGCCGGACCGTCTCCGCCACCGCCACGATGTTCGCAGTGGACTCGCGGAGCACCGCCACCTCCACCGCCTCCACACCGTTCACGCGGGAGATGGTCTCACGCTCCGCCGCCTCGCGCCGGACCACGGCCAGGTCCTTGAGCTGCACCGCCTGGCCGCCCACCGTGCCGATCACAACGTCACGGATCTCGTCCAGGTTGGCGAACTCGTTCACCGTACGGACTACGTACTCGGCGTCCGCCTCCTCCAGGATCCCGCCGGCCAGGTTAACGTTCTCCGCCTGGAGCCGGGCCGCCACCTGCCGGAAGGGGATGCCCAGCGCCGCCAGCCGGGACTCGTCCACCTCGACGCGGATCTCCTCCTCCAGGCCGCCGGTGACGCGGACGCCGGCAACGCCCTCGATCCCCTCGAGCGACCGGCGGACCTGCTCTTCGGCCAGCCAGCGCAGGCGCATCAGCTCTTCGCGGTCCGCCGCCACCCGTGCGTCCAGGGGACGGGCGGAGGTCAGGGCGAAGCGCAGCACCGGCTCCGTGTTCGGGTCGTAACGGGCGATGGTGGGACGGCTCGCCGCCGGCGGCAGGTTCAGGAGGTCCAGTCGCTCCCGCAGGTCCAGGGCGGCGAAGTCCATGTCGGTGCCCCAGCGGAACGCCACCGTCACGTCGGAGCGGCCGGGACGGGACCGGCTGGTCACCTCCTGGACACCGCGCACTACCGAGACGGTCTCCTCGATGGGCCGTGAGACCAGCGTCTCGATCTCCTGTGGGCCGACTCCCGGGTACGTGGTCTGGATGGTCACTGTGGGGAAAGCGATCCCCGGCAGCAGGTCCAGCGGAAGCCGGCTGAACGAGACCACGCCGAAGACGACGATGGCCAGGAATGCCATCGCAATTGCCACCGGCCTGCGGATGGACAGGTCTACGAGCTTCATTCAGCTTCCTTCGCTACTGCGTGAACTGCACGAGGATCATCGCGACCCGCCACTACTGGCTACCGCCGGGCCCGCCGCCCGGTCGGCCAGTCCCACCGCGGCCACCCATGCCCGCCGGCGTCTCGCCCCGCTGGATCTGTTCGGCCATCTGGCGCGCCTGCGCCTGGGGGATGCCCCGCTCGATCAGGCGCTGCTCGATCTCCGCCAGGCTGGGTATGTCGCCAGCGGGCGCCTGGCCCGGTGTGGGACGGGGCCGCTCCGACTCAGCCAGGGCCTGGCCGTCCAGCTCCATGAGGTTCACCGCCACACCGGGCCGCAGATTGTCCTGCCCCACCACTACCACCGTATCGCCGGGGCTTACGCCCCCGCGCACCTCGACCCGCTCGGCCTGGCTCACGCCCAGCGTCACTTCCCGCTCCTGGGCCCGGCCGCCGGAGATGGCGAAGACCCGGGGCTCCGCCCCGTCGACCAGTACCGCTGTACGGGGCAGCGTGAGCCGCTCGTCCAGCGTCTCGGTGACGATCTCCACGTTCACGAACTGACCGGGCCGTAGCCCGCCGCCCTGCTGTGGATCGACCTCGACCACCACCTGCACCGTACCGCTGGCCGGGTCCACCACGGGGCGAACCCGTGCCACCCGTCCCTGGTTCGGCGCCTGTCCTTCGATCCGGACCCTGGCCAGCTGACCCGCCTGGACACGATTCGCCTCGCGCTCGGGGACTCCCACAGCCGCCTCCAGCCGGGACAGGTCCGCTACCCGGAAGGTGGGCGTGCCGCTGTTCACCAGCTGGCCGCGCTCGACCAGGCGATGCGTGACGACGCCGGCGATGGGCGCCACTATGACGGCGTTCCGGACCCGGAGCCGGGCCAACCCCAGGTCCGCCTCGGCCACCTGGGCGTCGGACATGAGGCGTTCCACCTCCTGGTCCGAGATCAGGCCCTGGCTCTGGAGCTGGGCCGCCCGGTTCGCCGCGTCACGCGCCGCCCGGGCCCGGGCCTCCGACTGACGGGCCTGAAGCTCCCACTCCTCACTGTCGAGGGAGGCCAACGCCTGGCCCGCCTGCACCCGCATCCCCTCCTCCACCATGATCCGGGAGATCACGCCCGCCTGCTTCGGCAGCACCTCCACCTCCTCGCGGGCCCGCAGGTTGGCGCTGCCACGGAGGATCACCTGCATCTCCCGGGGCACCACCACCTCGGCGGCCACGGGGATCGCCCGCTCACCACCGCCGGTCATCCCGGGCCCGTTCCGCGTCGGTGTTTCCGCGCGGGAATCGCCACAAGCCGTGGCACCGAAGGCGATTGCGCCCAGGAGCAGGATAGCCCCGGGGGCGGTCAGCCGGCCGGTGCCGGACCGGCGAAGCGGCAGACTCGAATCAGTCATCTTTGGCATCCGTTCAACGCAGAGGTGTGCCCACCAGCGCCTCGAGCGCGGCGAGCGACTGGTGATAGTCATAGATGGCGCCGATCTCCGCCCGCTCAGCTTCGCCCAGGTTCGTCTGGGCGTCCGTGACCTGGACCGTGGTGGCCAGGCCCGATCGGTACTGCTCCTGTGCCAGCCGGAGCTCCTCCGCCGCCGTCTCCCTGACCCGGGCCTGCAACTGCGCGGTCCGGTACGAGGCGGACACGTTGCGCAGCAGCGTCTCCGCCTCCGCGCTGACCCGCAGCTCCTCGGCCCGCACCGCGTGACGAGCACCGTCCACGGCCAGGTTCGCCTCCTCGATCCGGTGCTGGCGGCTCAGTCCCGTGAATAGCGGGAGCGAGATGCTCAGGCTGGCCGACATGGGCTGGCTCCTCCAGTCGAAGGGCCACCCGGAATGCTGGGTCCGGAGTCGGTCCTCGATCTGCACCGGGTCCGCCGGCCGGCAGGTGACGGGAGCGAGCCCCGCCGACTGCCGTATCTGGTTCTGCTCCAGGCAGCTCGAGTAGCTGCGCTCCGCCTGGGCGAGCTCGTTGGCGAGGAGCGGGTCGATGCTCGCCGCCTGGGCCAGGTCCCCGCGGAACCCCAGGCTGGCGCTGATGGTGGGCAGGTACTCGCTCCTGGCCACCGACCGGCCTGTCACGATCGCTTCTTCCTGCGCCCGCGAGGCCCTCAGGGACGGGTTGTTGTCCATGGCCATGGCCACGATCTGGTCCCGCTCCCACTCCGGCTCGAAGAGCTCGAACCGCGTCGTGAGGCGGGCCTCATCGTCAAGACGAACGCCCAGGAGCCGGCCCAGGGACAGCCGCTCCGCCGCCGCCGAGTTCTCCGCCTGCACTACCCGGACCTCGGCCTGGCCGTGCTGGACTTCCGCCCGCCGCACGTCGAGCAGGGTCCCCGTGCCCACGTCCAGGCGAGCCTGCGCCAGCCGGATGTGCTCGGCCGTCCGCTCCACCTCCTGCCGCGCCTGTACGGCCGCCGCCTCGGTCTGGAGCACCGCCAGGTACGCCCGCCGCACGTTCGCGTCGAGCTGCTGCCCGGCGCCGTCGACCCGTGCCCGGGTCGCCCTCTGCTGCGCCCGGGCGCGACCCGGCTCCAGGAGGCGGGCACGGTTGAGCGTGTAGCTAAGGCCCAGGTTGTAGCTCGACGAGTACATGGCCGGCTGCTCACCCAACCCCACCGTCTGGAACCGCCGCTCGCCCGATGCAGAGTAGCCCATGCCCATGGACGCGTTCGCCGACGGCAGCAGGTCTCCGTACGCCGAGCGGACGGACCACTGGGCTGAGGTCAGGTCGTTCTCCTGGCTCAGGAATTCGGGATTGTTGTCCCGGGCCAGGGCTACGGCCTCCTCCAGCGTGAGCGCCGGGGCCGCTTCCTGACCCGCCGCGGGGAAGGGCTGTATCACCAGCACCAGCGCCGCCACCATCGCGCCCAGCAGGCGCGTTCCTCCTCGAAGCTGCATCATACGTCTATCCATCCCCATCGTGACCATCCCATGCAGGCGTCGATACCCCTGCCCTCGAACTGGTGTTCACTCGTCCCGTCCCGGCTTCTCGGGTCTCGACGAGGTATGCCGCATCTCCTCGAACCTGGCCCTCTGCTCGGGCGTCAGTACCTCCTCGATCCGGATCCTCGTCTCGTGGACCACGGCCCGGGTCAGGGGCCGGGTCTCCTTCATGATCTCGTGGATCCGCTGCTGCTGCTCGTCCAGGATCACGTCGATCTCCGCCTCCTGCTCGGCCGTGAGGCCCAGCTCCCGGGCGATCCGCTCCCTGTCACCGGGGCTGCCGGGTCGATGGGAGACTGTGGCCACGGAAGCTTCCGCCTCCGTCGGCGTCACCAGCCGTCGTTCTATCAAGACGCCCGTTAGCAGGCCGCCCGCGAAGGCGGCGATCAGGACGAACGTAGCCGTCACAGTCGCGTTCAATCTCATGTTCACCGTGCCGCAATGGCCGCCTCGAGGAGGCGGTCCGTGTCATCAGCGCCAGGGAATATGGAGCGCACCTCCTCCTCGCCCAGCAACTCTATCAGTTCGGCGGAGAAGTCGGCCACGGTCGCTGCCGGGCGCGGCGTCAGGTAGACCACTCCGCCCAGGAACAGCAGCACCACCGCCGCCGCGGCCGCCATGGGCCTCGCCCGATCCAGCACCGGCGACAGCCAACTCCGCCGGCGCATCCGCGCCAGCGGGAGCTCAACGGACCCTGCAATGCGCGTCTCCAACGCCGACCACTCCGCCTCGGACCGCTCCCGCCGCGGCTCGACCTCCGCCAGCAGCCGGCCCAGCGCCTCGTCACGATCAGGGATGATGTGCCTGTCCTCGCTCATCTCTCCTCCTGTGCCTCGACTTCGAGGGTCGCGCGCATCGCGGCGCGCGCCTGGTGAAGGTGCCAGCGGACCGTAGCCGACGAGATGTCCAGCATCTCGCTGATCTCCGGGCCAGTGAAGCCCTCAACGTCGTACAGCATCAGTATCTGCCGCTGCCGCTCCGGGAGTCCGTCCAGCGCCGCCTTCAGGCGGCTCCCGAGAGCCCGTCGCTCCGCCTCTCCTTCCGGGCCCGGCTCGTCCGACTCCAGCGACGACGGCAACGCCTCCGTCGGTCGACGGTCCCGGGACCGCTTCAGGTTCGAGCAGCGATTAGCCACGATCCTGTAGAACCAGGGCGCAAACGACCGGTTCTCGTCGAACCCGTCCAGCGACTCCAGCACCGCCAGGAAGCTGTCCTGAACCACGTCCTCCGCGGCGTCATCATCGCCCAGTAGCCGGGCAGCCAGGCGCACCGCGGCGCGTAAGTGCCGTCGGACCAGGAGGTCGAAAGCCCGGGCGTCGCCGTCACGGACCGCTACCACCAGCTCCCGATCACCAGGCGTCTCAGCAGTCATCCGCCACACCACCCCATCCGCAACGACCCTCTGGTTCCCGGTCCACATACCTGTACACCGGAGCATGGCCAGACGTTGGGTCGGCTCCTCCGGCTGCACGTGAGTTCGATGTCATCACATCAGGACGTCTGGCCCGGTCAGTTGGTTAACCCCTGGGCGTCCGATGGTCCCGCAAGATCCTCCCAGCGCCATTCCCGCAACTGTTCCTCCATTCCTTCCATCTCCACCGGTATCACACGTTCGGCGGGCCGGGCCGGCGTACCGGGCCGCTCTGCGTCCGGAGTCGCCATGTCTGGGTCTTCCCCCACCTCTTCCGCCGCGCCGCAGCCCAGGGTTGCACTGAGAAGCGTGGCCGTCACGATAGAACGAACGCTTTTCCGCATGATATTGTTTCCTCCACAGCCGGGCTCGTGGGTATTCTCCCTCCGGGATACCCGGTGCCGACGAGGATGTACCATGAGCGAACCCCCGAACGGGGATGCCCGTCCGGGGGTAAGTGCTGCCGGCCGACCAGGCGGCGGCGTGGCCCGGTCAGCGCCGCTTGCGCGCTCGACGCCGTCTCCGTGTTGCCTCCGAGTCCTCATCGCTCACCAGGACCTGGTCCACACGAGAGCCGTCCATGTCCACGATCTCCAGGCGCAGCCCTCGCCAGTGGACCACGGCAGTGCGCCGCGGCGGGCCATGCAACTGGTCCACCATGAAGGCATGGAGAGTGGGGTAGTGATGGGCTTCGTCAGCACCGCGACCGAAGATGCGGGCGAACTCGGAGAAGGGAATCAGCCCATCCACCAGCGTGGTGCCGTCCTCTCGTTCAGCCACGCCAGGGGCGACCCGGTGGTGGATCTGGGGCATGTCTCCCACGATGCCTGCCAGCACGTCGTTCAGCGTCACGACGCCCTCGAGCCGTCCGTCATCGCTCACTACCAGGGCCATGTGGTCGCCGGACCACTGGAACAGCTCCAGGAGACGGAACACGGGCGTCCACGGAGGCAGTACGTGCGGCTCCCGCAGCAGCTCGTCCAGGGACAGGGGCTCCTCGGCCAGCAGGCGCTGGAGCAGCTCCCGCACCATCACGTAGCCCGCGAAGTCATCCAGGTCACCATCCGCCACCACGTAGCGGGTGTGGCGGATCCCGCTCAGGTACGGACGCCAGTTCTCCGGGTCGGCGGTGCGGTCCAGCCAGATCAGGTCCTCCCGGGGCGTCATGATCTGTTCAACCGTCTGGTCGCTCAGCCGGAACAGCCGGTCCACGATCTGCTGCTCCGTGGCCTCCAGCACGCCCGCCTCCGTGGCATGGGCAATCATGGCCTGGATCTCTTCTTCGGTGATCTCCGTGTGGTCCGGCTCCTCGAGACGAATGAGCCGCAGGGCCGCGTCCGTTGAGTGGCCCAGGAGCCGGACCAGGGGTGCGGCGATCCTCGACAGCCGTTGCATGGGTCCCGCCGCACGCGCCGCCATGCGTTCCGGGTCGTTGAGGGCGATCCGCTTGGGAACCAGCTCACCGATCACCAGCGTCAGGTAGGTGATGGCAACGACCACCAGGATGATGGCGAGCTCGTGGGTGAACCGGGGCGGCACACCAACCGCCGCCAGCACCGGCGACAACGTGGCCGCCACCCGAGCGCCGCCGAAGGCACCGGCGATCACGGCCACCGAGGTGATGCCGATCTGGACCGTTGACAGGAAGACGTTCGGCGAGCGCGCCAGCTCCAGGGCTCGACGCGACGCCTCGTCGCCGGCCCGCGCCCGCTTGTTCAGCCGCGCCTTCCGCGAGCTGACCACCGCGATCTCCGCGCCGGCCAGCAGCCCGTTGGCGATCACCAGGAGGAGGATGATCGCGATCTCCAGAACGGCTCCGATCATGGGCGCTCAATGGAACGTGGCGATCCCGTTTCGGCAATGGTCATCCGTGACGGACCGATGGGAGGGGGGCGAGGGAAGGCCCCCCGACCGATCGGTCGGGGGGCCTCCGGACACCGCGTCAGTCAACGGCTCGGAGCCGTGGATCAGGTGGGTGGTGTCTCCCACAGGTGCGGGTTCGAGAAGATCTCGTTCGTGCTCACACGGAGGCAGAACGGGTCCGACTCGTAGACCGGCCTCGCTTCCTCGCCGAAGCGCCAGGCCGTGGTGTTGATGTGCAGGCGCGTGTCGGCGTTGGCGGCCCAGCGACGCAGGTCCGGCAGCCGCCGGCCCTCGAGCCACAGCTCCAGCCCCCGCTCCTTCATGAGCAGTTGCCAGGCCTCGTCGGTCCCCGCCGCCGTGGCCGGATCCAGACCGTGGTGCGCCCGGACCTCGTTGATCTTGTCCAGCATGCCAGGAATGTCACCGGCCCGGAGCCTGGCCTCCGCCTCGATCAGCCGCATCTCCGTGCCCTTGACGATGGCGATGTCATCGTTCCGGGACTGGTACTTGTCGATGTACCAGAATGGCCGGTCGGGGCTGCCGCCGCCGATCTCATCACGCCAGATGAACGAGGCCCTGGGGTCGGCCTCCGTCGCGAGGGTCCCCGTCACGTCCAGCCCCCAATCGGCGAAGGGCGTGGCCCAGACGGAGTACTGCCCGTCCGCTCTCGCCGCCCAGTTGTACACGCCGTTGTGTTCGGAGCTGGAGTTGTCGGAATGGGTCTGGACGTAAGCGAAGTCGGTGGGCACGCGCTGCGCGTCCTCCACCGCGCCCGCCCAGTCGCCCATCATAATCCGGATCTGTGCACGGCCGGCGTAGGCGGCGTGCCGCAGGGAGTCCACGCCCGACGCGGTGGCTACGGCGATGGCCCGGTCCAGGTGGTCCAGCCCGCGCTCGTAGAACGCGGTGTGCGCGACCAGGGGGCCGCCGTCGATGGTGCCGTCGCAGAACATGTCACCCAGCAGGCGGTTCGAGAACCCGGCATAGAGCTTGGCCACGGCCACCCACGGGTTGCTCTCCGGGTTGTCCACCAGCGGCTTGACGTTCTCGATGGCGTGCTCCGCCTGCCAGCGGGCCCGTGAGCTGAAGCCCCAGTGGCTCTGGTTCTCCGGCGACTCGTTGCCGGGGATGCCGTCGCTGATCTCACGGGGCGGCGCCCAGCTACCCACGTGGGTCAGCTCGTCCGTCAGGATGGCGCTCACGCTGTAGACGCCGCCCGCACCCTGGATGGTGGTGGCCATGCCCCAGGTGTAGCGCGCGCCGTTGACGATGGACGCCACGGCCCCGGGAACGAACAGGTCCTCCTCCTCGATCAGTGCCGGGTTCGTGACGCCAAGGTCACACGACGCCAGCAGTACTCCTGCCGCTATGGTGCCGATGGCGGCCGCCCTGAAGCGGCCGACCGTACCGGCCCGAATCCATTCTTGCTTTCGCATATCAGATATCTCCCTCATGGATCAGCCGGTTCAAAACTGGGCCCGGATCCCCAGCGTGATCTGCCGCGGGATCGGGGTGTCGAAGAAGATCTGGCTCCGGAGAGCCGAGTCCGACAGGTCGTTCCGGTACATGCTCTCCGGCTCGAGCCCGAGGTAATCCGTGCTCCGCCACAGGTTGCGACCGGCAATGTTCAGCGTGGCCGATTGCAGGCCCAGCCGTGCCGGGAACGCCTCCGGCAGCCGGTAGGTGAGGCTCACCTCACGCAGCTTCCAGAAATCGACGGGCACGGCGAAGTCGCCGTGGGTCAGCAGTGAGTTCCGGCCGCACGCCAGCGCGTACCTCTGCTGGTCGACGCTGGCGTTCCCGGCGTCGATGGCGGCGAAGGACTCGCGGCATATGTTCGCCACCGGCCCCACCGAGCCCACGCCCGGGAAGCCCACGTCGGCGTGCCGCTGCAGGTGCGACTCGGTGATGTTCCGGTTCGGCGACATCAGCCAGCGCAGGGTGCTGCTCTGGGCATGCGCGCCCGAGCGGTGGTCGAACAGGATGCCCACGGTCGTGCGGTCGCCCAGGTTCATGGTGCTGCCCAACTGCATGGTCCGCGTCGGGAGCGGCGGGCCGATGTAGTCCCAGCCCTCGATCAGCTCGCCATCAGCGTCCCGCAGGAGATCTCTGGCCCAGCCGACCTCGCCGTTGTGCTCGACGGGACGGTCGCCGAAGAAGGCGCCCACGGGATAGCCCTCACGCATCCACTGCAACCACTGGAGCTGGATCGGGGCACCACCGCCCAGGCTCACGATCTCGTTGTTGTTCGTGGAGTAGTTGACCATGCCTTCCCAGCTGAAGCCGGGGCGCTCGTAGATGGTCCCGCGGGAGCTGATCTCCCAGCCCTCATTGAAGATCTCGCCCACGTTGCGGAGCTGCGTGGTCAGCACGCCCAGCGACGGCGGCTCACGCACCGCGTAGAGAGCATCCTTCGTGGTCTGCTCGTAGCGCGTGATGTCGAAGATGAAGCGATCGTCGAGGATGCCGGCCTCGAGGCCCACCTCCATCTCGTGCGTCACCTCGGGCCGCAGGTCCGGGTTGCCCAGGTTGGTGGGTATCACCGCGGGCTGCGCGCCCACTGCCGCCGTCGTTGACCAGGTCCGAACCGCCGCGAAGTTGGTCGGCTGCTGGCCCGCCGTCCCGTACGCGGCACGGAGCCGCAGCGTGCCCATGAGCTCGGGCAGCGTCAGGTGGTCCGACATGACGTACGACACGCTGGCCTTCGGGTACACCTGGAAGTCCACGTCGGCGCCAAAAGCGCTGTGCCCGTCGGCCCGTGCGCCGGCCGTGAAGAACAGGTAGTCACGCCAGGCGAACTGCTGCTCGGCGTAGAACCCGGCCATCTTCTCCTCGCCACGCCACTCGCCTGCCGACGTGGTGAGCGCTGCGCTCACCGTCTCCATCCCGTAGAACGGGAAGTCGTCGCCGATGGCAGAGCTCGAGCCGGTCCTCCGGTGGAACGCCTGGAAGCCGGCGGCTGTGGTGCTCCGGAGGTCGCCCGTGATGTGCGTTCGCAGAGTGGCGCCGTAGTCGATGTTCGTGTTCCTGTTCTCGCGCCGGTAGTTGCTCCGGAACCCGAGAGGCAAGTTGGAGATGGCGCCGAACGGGAACAGCTGGTGCTGGTCCTGGTTCCAGATGTCCGTGCCCACCGTCACCCGGTGTGACAGGAAGTCTGTGATCTGGTGCTCCATGGTCAGGCCGGCCAGGAACCGCGTGCCGTCCTGGATGCCACGGATGTTCAACAGAGACAGCGTCTCCACGAACTGGCCGGCGGGCCCGCCCACCAGGCCGTTGATGGTGTAGCCCCGGGTGTTGTTGGCGTCCGGCGCCACCCGCACCGATCGGCTCGTGAAGCTGGTGTTGAGGCGCAGGGACATGTCGTCCCGGGGCGCCACGCCCAGGTTCACCCGCAGCGACGTCGACTCCTCGGTGTTCTCCGGCAGCACGCCGGTCTCGTCGCGGAACGAGCCCGCGGCGTAGTAGTTGAACGCGTCGCCGCCGCCTCGCACCGAGAGCTGGTGCGAATGGAGGTTGCCACGCTGGACCATGTGGTCATAGAACCAGGGGCTGTACTCGGAGATGTCCCACCACTCTAATGGCGTTTGCAGCACGCCGGCTTCGCCCGAATAGTTCCAGACCGCCCGTCCCTCGGCGCCCCGACGTGTAAAGATCTGGATCACGCCCGCCGCCGCCTCAGTGCCGTACAGCGTGGCGGCAGAGGCCCCCCGGACGATCTCCACCCGCTCGATGTCGGCGGGGTTGATGTCGTCCAGCCCGGACCAGGTGGTCCCCGCCGTGGTGGTGCCGATACCCAGGGGGGCGGAGTTGTCGATCCGGACGCCGTCCACGTAGATGAGCGGCTCATTGGCCTGGCTCACGCTGGCGGCGCCCCGAAGTACGATCCGTGTGCCCTGACCCGACTTCCCGCCGCCGGGCATCACGTTGACACCCGGCGCCCGGGCCTGCAGGAGCTGGGAGACACTCTTGATGGGCGACGCCTCCAGTGCCCCCACATCGATGGAGGCGATCGACGTGCCCACCTCCCGCCGGGACGTGGCCGTGGCCTGGCCGGTGACGACCACGGCATCCAGATCGATGGCCGCCACCGTCAGCCGGAAGTCGACGGTGGCAGTGCCATCAGCCGGGATCTGGACCGTCTGCGTCTCCGCCCGATAGCCCAGCAACACTACCCGGATCTGACGCTCGCCAGCCGGGACGCCGGTGAAGATGAAGGCGCCACGGGCATTCGTCAGAGTGCCTCGCTGGGTGCCGACGATCATCACCTGCGCGCCGACCAACGGCTCGCCGGCCTGGCTGGTCACCGTGCCGGTGACGGTTCCTGTTTGAGCCTGCGCCTCGGCAGGCCCGAGCGCCATGGGCAGCAAGATCAACGCTGCCGCCAGGGCAAGCGGCCAGCGCGGCCGCGCACCCTCCGGGCGCTGGTGGTTGAACATGGAGAGACTCATGAAGCGACCTCCACACGGAGGTGAACGATTCGTGACGCACGGCGCCACGTAAAAAACCCTGCCGCATACGCGAGCAGGGAAACCTGGAATCTCTATTGTTACAAGGGAAGCTGGCGCTCTAAACGCCGGCCACCGACCACGTTCAATGGTTGGTAATCGCTCGCGCGACGGCTGAGCTGCGGCTGCGTCGCCACGCGCTCTGACTCTTGTGCCCACGCCATACCTGGCGCTCCACAGGCGGACGGAGTGGATAAATGGAATCTGGCTTACCGCTTGTTCTACAGGATAGGACCCGGACCGGGGCCCCGCAAGAGCGGCCGGTGGAGAGAAGAAACTCAGACAGCGCGCCTCGCTGTCGCGCTACAGGTGGGCTGGTATCGTGACCTCTATGGTGTCGCCCGGAGAGACCATGATCTCGGGGGTCAGGTGCGTCGGGCCCGCCAGGAGCCGTATCTGGAACCGGACCGACATCCCCAACCAGAGGTCCTCCTCGAAGAACCGTTCACTCAGGGACGTCACCTCTCCCAGCCGGCGCATGATCCCGCCATCCTGCTGGAAATGGACGATGGCCTGCCTGGTGTTCTGGTTCCGGACGTGGATGACCACAGTATCTTCTTCAGGGTCCCATTCCTCGTCCAGGTCCGCTTCCCGGAGGCCGCATGCCAGGACGACCGCAAGCGATGGCACGATCAAGGTCAGTGCTACACGCCGGGTACGCATATGGACTCTCTCCTCTCTACGAAGGGCCGCCTCCACATGCAGCATCCGCAGGTATCGGGCCTCGAGTCGCGAGCTCCGACCGCCCTGCCACCAGGCGGCCTCCGAGTTCCGGGCTTCGGCGGGATGGCGGGGCGGCGGTGGGTGGCGGGCGCTCGACTCGAGCTCCGAGCTCCGAACTCCGAGCTCCGACCGCCCAGCACCACCCGGCCGCCGGTTCGCGGGCTTCGGCGGGTTGTCGGGCGCGGAGCGGGTTGTCGGGCGCTCGATTCGAACTCCGAGCTCCGAACTCCGAACTCCGAACTCCGACCGCCCAGCACCACCCGGCCGCCGGTTCGCGGGCTTCGGCGGGTTGTCGGGCGCGGAGCGGGTTGTCGGGCGCTCGATTCGAACTCCGAGCTCCGAACTCCGAGCTCCGACCGCCCCTCCGCCACCCGGCCTCCGCTTGCCGGGCTTCGGGGGGATGCCGCGCGGTGGCGAGTGTCGGGCGCTCGATTCGAACTCCGAGCTCCGAGCTCCGAACTCCGACCGCCCCTCCGCCACCCGGCCGCCGCTTGCCGGGCTTCGGGGGGATGCCGCGCGGTGGCGAGTGTCG
>SLCC01000076.1 GCA_007126035.1 Gemmatimonadota bacterium | reverse complement strand
GTGTGGATCTCTTGTCCCACTTGTCCCGGGACGTAGGTGTGGAAGGGAAGGTGTGGAACCTCCCCCCGAAACTCGGCCAGTTCGTCACTCCTCACGGCCTCCATCCGGGCAAAACACCCAGCAACGGCGCGGATAAGGCGGCATCAACCCGAATCACCGGGAATCGAAACGCGGTCCTACCGCGACCATCAACGCCGTAAGTCGTTGCACACCAAAAACTTGCAGCGTTTTTCGCGCCCTGCGTCCTTGCCTGGACATCCCAAGGGCGCCCAACCGCTCCAGGTAGCCGCGCAGCTCTGCCTCGGACCGGCGCGGCGCCGGCAGGCTTCGCTTCCCGCCTAGGGGTTCTCCTCGAACTCGCCCATGCTCGTCCGAAGGAGGGCCCGTCCTCTACTGGCCGGGAGGTTGCCGGGGGAGCCCGGCCGGCGCCTGCACAAACGGCTGGAAGACCGTCTCCGCCTCGGTCGCGGAGATGCCGATCCCGGTATCCGCGACCCGGATGAAGGTCCACGGTCCGTCCCCGACGAGCGTCGCTTCCTCGTCCGGGGTGGCTCTCGTGCCACAGCTCACTGCGTCTCCCCTTTCCTCAGGCGGAGGCGCTCGTGATCGGATGGGAGAAGCACGTGCTGCTCAGACACTACCTCGAACCGGGGCTCACCCTCGACCTCGCCGCCCAGAACCAGGAGGCCATCCACCTCCTCCTCACCGATCTCATCATGCCCGGCATGAGCGGTTGGGAGCTGTCCGTCCACCTCGGCGCCCGCATCCCCGACCTCCCCGTCCTCTTCATGAGCGGCGACGCCGGCCACACCCTCGACGACGCCCGCGACAGCAACACGCCCATCACCCTCCTCGAGAAGCCCTTCACCCCCGCCGCCCTCGCCGCGAGGGTGCGTGCTCAAACGCCCAATCGCTCGCGCCGGCCGTCGCCCTTTGGTCACTCGAGGACGCATACGGTGCTCAACTGACCAATCGATTCCCGCAGAGGCCCCGATTGGTCACTTGAGCACCCTCGAGGCGAGCGCCGCGGCCCGGCCCGCTCCGCTCGAGCTTCGAAGTTCGAAGCTCGCTCAGCGAACGACCGCGGACCGCGCGCGCGCCGTCCATGCGTGCTCCGGCCCCAGCAGCTCTTCGTAGATCTCGGCGGCGCGCGAGAACCAGTCTGCGGCGGCGGCGGAGTCGGCGCGGGCGAGGGCGAGTCGCCCGAGGGCCTCGTGAGCGGATCCGATGCGCCAGTGGCCGTCGGGGAAGCGGCCGCGCTCGAGGTCGAGTCGCCAGAGCATGAGCTCCTCCGCCTCGTCGTACCGGTCCTGGCGGGCGAGGCTGGAGACGAGGTTGGTGAGGACCTGGATGGAGGTGGGGTGGTCGGGCGCGGAGAGGTGGGCCCGGACGTCCATCGCCTCGCGGTACACGGCCTCGGCGGCCTCGAAGTCATCGCGGAGGAGGAGGAGGTAGCCGAGATTGTTGAGGCCTGCGGCGAGGAGGCTTCGTCCGCTGGGCCCCAGGGTTCGGAGCTCGCGGAGGGCGGCGTGGTAGACGTCGGCCGCGTCGTCCAGCCGGTCCATGGCCCGCAGTGTCATGCCGTACCGGATCTCGATGGCGAGTCGTTCGATGGGCTCGATCCGGGCGTCGGCGCCGAGGTCGCGGGCCTGGTTGATGAGGAGGTAGGCGGAGTCGGGCTCCTCGCGCGCGACGTGGGCGATGGTCATGCCGTTGAGGGCGCGCAACAGGAGGCCGGCGTCGGGCGGTGACGTGAACCGCGCGATCTGTGCGGCTTCCCGGTAGGCGGCCAGGGCGGCATCGTGGTAGCGGTATTCGGCATGGCGGGCGCCGAGGGCGAGGAGGGCGCGGGCGACGGCGGGGTCGTCATCGCCGTGGAGGCGCCGGCGGGTGTCCACGGCCTCGGCGAGCAGCTCGCCCGCCGGGTCGAGGAACCCGAGGCCCGCGTACGCGCTACCCAACGCGTGGAGCAGAGAGGCCCGGGTGGGGCCGTCCACTGCGAAGGCGCCGGCGGTCAGCCGGCTGGTGCCGCGCTGGAGCAGGGCCTGCGCCGTGAGCGTGTCCAACCGCTCGCCCTGGATGTCCCGCCAGTCGAAGAGGTCCACCAGGAACCCCGCGACGGCCTCCGCCCGCTCGGCCTCGGCCCGGGCCCGGTCCCGCTCGGCCTCGAGCCGCCCGGACTGGACCATCAGCGTCGTGAGCCAGACGATGAAGAGCGCCGCGACCGCCGCGCCCGCCGCCACCGCGGTGGGCCGCCGCCGGACCAGCTTCCACAGGCGGTGGTGCCAGCGGCCGGGGCGGGCCAGGAGGGGGCGACCGTCGAGGAACCGCTCCACGTCTTCCACGAGGCCGAGGGCGGAGGCGTAGCGCCGGTCCGGGTCCTTGTCCAGCGCCTTCAGGACCAGCGTGTCCACGTCCCCGCGCAGCCGTCGACGGGCCCGCCGCCGGGCCTTCAGCTCGGGGTCGAGGGCGGCCGCCGGTGCCGGGGTCGCCCCGGTCAGCGCCTGGCTGGGTGGAACGGGATCCTTCTCGCAGACCAGCCGCTCGGCCTCGGCCAGGGAGCGGGGGGAGGCGGGGCAGGCGGGGAGTCCGGTGATGAGCTCGTAGAGGAGGAGTCCGAGCTGGTAGACGTCGGTGGCGGTGGTGACGGGCTCGCCGCGGATCTGCTCCGGCGTGGCGTAGCGCGGCGTCATGAGGCGCAGCCCGGCCCGGGTGTGGATGTCCTCCTCGCCATCGAGGGCGCCGGTCAGGAGCTTCGCGATGCCGAAGTCCAGCAGCTTCACCGTCCCGTCCGCCGTGACCAGGATGTTGCTGGGCTTGATGTCCCGGTGCACGACCAGGCTCCGGTGCGCGTGCTGGACGGCGCGCCCGGCGGTGCAGAAGAGCCGGAGCCGGTCCGACAGGGGCAGCTCCCGCTCGCGGCAGTAGTCGGTGATGGGGATCCCGTCGACCCGCTCCATGACCAGGTAGGGCCGGCCGTCGTCGGTGGCGCCGCCGTCCAGGAGCCGTGCGATGTTGGGGTGGACCAGCGACGCCAGGATCTGGCGCTCGGTCCGGAACCGGGCGAGGACGTCCTCGGTGTCGAGGCCGCGGCGCAGGACCTTGAGGGCGACCTGCTGGCGGAAGTGGCCGTCGACCCGCTCGGCGTGGTAGACGGTGCCGCTCCCGCCCCGGCCCAGGACGCGCAGCACCCGGTAGGGCCCTACCCGCCGCCCCACCAGGGGGTCTCCCTGGGCGGCGTCGGCGCCGGCCGCCAGCTCATCGGCCAGCTCCGGGCGCGCCGCGACCCACCCGGGCTCCAGGAAGTCCGCGGCCTCCTGGCTGCGTTCGAGGAGGCGGGCGACGGTGGCGCGGAGCTCCGGGTCGCCCGCGCACTCCCGGTCCAGGAACGCGGCCCGGGCCTCGGGGCCCAGGTCGAGGGCGGCCTCGAAGAGGACGTCGATCCGAAGACGACGCTCCAGCGGGATCAGGGTCGGGTCTTCCATCGTCGGGCGCGGGTGGTTCGGGTTCTCCGGGTTGGCGCTCAGCCAGCGGGGCTCAGCAAGTCGAGGAGGTACGTCTTGGCCCGGGTCCAGTCCCGCTCCACGGTCCGGAGCGAGACGCCCAGCGTGTCGGCCGTCTCCTCCATGGTCAGGCCGCCGAAGAAGCGGCACTCCACCACCTGCTCCAGCCTCGGCGCGTACTCGCCCAGCCGGGTCAGCGCGACGTCCAGGTCCAGGACGCCGATGGCCGGGGGTGCCGCGTCGACGCGGGCGTCGTCCAGCGTCACGCGCAACAGCCCGCCGCCCCGCTTCCGCGCACCGTTCCGCCGCGCGTGGTCCACCAGGATATGGCGCATCGCCTTGGACGCCGTGGCGAAGAACTGCCCGCAGTCCCGCCAGCGCGGGTCCGCGCCTGCCAGTCGCAGATAGGACTCGTGGACCAGCGCCGTGGTGCTGAGCGTGTGGTCCTGGTCCCGGCGCGCGCCGTGGAGATGGCGGCGGGCGAGCTCCCGAAGCTCGTCGTAGAGGAGCGCGTAGACCTCGTCGAAGGCGGCGGCGTCCCCATCGCGACAGCGGGTCAGGAGCTCCGCCACGGCCGGATAGGGTCCGGACGGCCGCAGGGCCGGGCTGCCATTCCGATGGGCGCTCTGTGACACGTGTCGATGCTCCGGTCCAGGGCCGACGCCGGGGAGGTTCCAGCAAAGTAGACCGCCGACTCCGGCCCGGTCAACAATCGACGGTCAGCTCGGCCGCCGGGCCGGGCGCGAGGGAGGTGGCGGGTTTCGGGCCGGTTTCACGTCTGTCTTGTATGAGCGTGTACGCGGTGGTACGGACTGGAGCACGAGCCCTGTTCGTGACGGCGTGCCTGCTGGCCAGCGCGTCGCCGGCGCGGGCGCAGGACGTGTGGGACCTGCAGCTGATCGTGGCTCCGGAGCTGCCGGCCTACGTTCACCAGCTCAACACCCAACCGGGCCTGCTCCAGATCATCGTCACGCGGAGCGGTCCGGGCCTGTCCGCGTTCGAGGTCCGGACGCGGCTTCGCGCTTCCCGGGGCCGGGAGGCCCGGGCGGTCAGCCACCCCATGTACTTCAGCGGCGCCGGCGTACGCGTGCTGACGAACACTTCCGCGGAGCTGGTGGACCCCGGCCGGACCGATGTGCCCCAGGAGTGGGCGGACCTGGCGGTACGAGGCGGCGCGATCCCGCAGGACCGCTACGAGCTGTGCGCCGCCATCTACGTGGAGGACCGGGCCGTATCGGAGGCCCGCTGCGCCCGGTTCATCGTGGACGCCGCGCCGCCGCCGGTGCTGCTCATGCCGGCGGACGGGGCCCTGGTCACGGATGGCCGGGTGACCTTCTCGTGGGCGCCGGGCCTCTCGCTGCGCGGCCCTTCGCAACAGAGCTACTACGTGCGGCTCGCGGAGCTGCGTCGGGGGCAGACGCCTGCCGAGGCGCTGCTGACGCCGCCACACCACGAGACGGTGCTGCGTGGGCGGTCACAGTACCTGTACCCGCTCGGTGCGCTGCCGCTGAGCCCCGGGCAGGTCTACGTCTGGCAGGTGCAGGCGCTGGACGAGCAGGGCCGGCCGCTGGGCGCCAATTCCGGGCGGAGCGAGATCCGGACCTTCGCGTTCCTGCCGCAGCAGGGCCCCGACGCGAGCCTGTCGGAGATCCCGCTGGTGCCGGGCTTCGCCGTGGTGGCCGGGCTGCATACGGCCACGGTCAGGCCATCGGCGACGGGCGTCGTGGTGGACGGCCCGGTGCTGCTCCACCTCTCGCTGCCGGACGGCCCGGTGCAGGTGGGTGCCCAGGCGAGGAACCTGGAGGTCTCCCTGGACGGCATGCTGAGGGTGACCGGCGGCGAGGTGGCGGCGCTGGGCTCGGTGGACGGGCTGGTCCCGGAGGCGCTGCGGAACGTCGTCACGCTGACGGGGCTCCGGTGGTCCCACCGCCACGGGCTCCAGGCTTCGGCGTCTCTCCGCCCAGCCGGCGGCACCGTCCTGGCCCGGGGCGAGCTCGGCCTCGGCCCGTCCGGGCTCGCGGGCACCCTCGAGGCCACCGGTACCCCCGACCGGCCCCTCCTGGAGCTCGGGACCGGCCCCGTGACGCTCAGGGTCACGGGCGTGGCCGCGACGTTCCCGGACGGGGACGTCACCGCCGCCGGCCGCCTCACGCTGGCGGGGGACCCGATGCCGTGCACCGTCGACGACCTGGACCTCCGCGCCACCACCGGTTGGATCGCTGTCCGGTGCGAGCCGGAGCCGGGCGCCCCTGCCCTCGCCCTTGCCGCCGGCTCCTCGCGCCTCGGGCTCCGCCTCGATCTCCTCTCGGGCCAGATCGCCCTCGACTGGGGGGCGGCGTCCCTGGGCTACGACCTCACGCTCCGCGGCGGCCTCGAGCTGGAGCTGGCGGGCGGCGCCGGCGTCGAGTGCGGCCTGCCGTTGACGCTGTCGCTCGCCCACGGCGCCCCCGTCCAGGTCCATTCGGCCCGCCTGGCCTGTGACCTGGCCGACCCGGTCATGGACCTGGGCGTGGCCCGGGCCACGCTCCGTGACGTGCGGCTGGACGCCCTGGGGCACACCGCGGCCGGCTGGGACTTCCGGGTCCAGCTCGACGCGGAGCTGGCGTTCCCCGGGCTCGGGGTCGGGCCGCTCCCGCTGGTTCGGGGCATCGAGCTCGGCCCCCGCGGCATTGCCATCCCGGGGCTGGCGTGGACCGAGGCGGAGCTGGCGGCCTCCGGCGTGGGCGCGCTGTCGGTGGGCGGGTTCGACATCCGTCCGTTCGGCGTCCGTGTCGCACCGTTCACCTTCCCCTGGCTCGAGTGGGACGGCGTCGGTCACGGCGGCTGGGACTTCGAGCTGGACCTGGAGCTGGGGCTCCCCCGGCTGCCCATGGCCACCGCCCGCTGTCTGGGCGCGGCCGGGCTCCGGGTCGAGGGCGCCAGGTTCAGTGGCGGCCGGTTCAGCGGGAGCCTGGCCCCCCGGACCCTGGCCGAGCCGTGCGACCTCCCCCTGGGCGGCGGGGCGACCTTCCGGCTGACCGCCCTGGATGGGACGTTGGCGGGGGGCTGGAGCGCCGGCGGCGTCGAGTTCTCCGGCGCCCTGGGCGTGGCGGGCGACGTGGCCTTGGGCGAGCCTTTCGTCTGCCCGCTGGGCGCCGACATCGCCACCCCGCCCCTCGGCAGCGCGGCCCTCGCCCTCCACCCCGACAACTGGCTCGAGGGCGAGATCAGCGGGCTGGCGCCGCCGTGCGCCTTCGTCTGGGGCCCGATCACGGCGTCCCTCACCGACGGCTGGCTCCGGTTCGGTCGGGAGGCGGGCGTGGCCACGGCGTCGGTGGGCGGGGCGATGACCGCGACGATCGACCTGGGGCCCGTCCTGGCCGCGGGCGAGGCCGGATCGAACGGCGCCGATGGCGCGTCCTTCACCGTGACCGGACTGATGGGCTACGACCTCCTCGAGCGCCGGCTCCTTGCGCTCAGCGGCCGGCTCGTCGGCCCGGTGGATGTGGGGCTTCCCGCTCACGACCCGGTCTTCCGGTTCCGCCTCGGTGCCGCGGACCTGAGCCCCGACGGGCTCGTGCTGGACGGGAACCATGAGCTGATTCTGGGCCCGGCCACCGCGGCCGTCCGGTTCCGGCGGCTGGTCGTGGGGCTGGAAGACGCGTCGGTGGTGAGCGGGAGCGCCGAGATCCTCGGCGGCCTCGGCCTTCAGGCCGCGCTGGCCCCGGGCCACGGACTCCGGTTCAGCGTCCATCCGCCCGGGAGCCCGCTGGACGTCGAGACGGGCGTCATGATCACCTTCCTGGGGGACGTGGTCCTGGGCGCCGACGGGTTAGCCGCGAGCGGCTCGGCGGGCGCCCGCATCGCCTACGCCGGCACCGCGCTGGACGACCTGTCCGCCGAGTTCTCCAACGACTTCGCCCTGGGCCTCTCGCCCTTCGGCGTCGAGGCCGGGTGGGCCGACCTGCTGCACCAGGCCCAGCGCGTCGCGCGGATCGACGCGGCGGGGATCCACCCCGACATGGCGTACTTCGGCACGCTGTTCACCGGGTTCATCCCGGACGCGGTCCCGCTGCCTACCCTCCAGACGGCGTTCCTGCGGCTCCGGGACGACCAGGGTGAGCTGTTGGTGGTGGCCACCGAGGCGGAGGGCGGCGGCGTGCGACTGGACACGCCCATCGGCCAGACGCTGGACCTGGTCCTCCCCGCGCTCCAGGGGACCCAGCCCCGGGCGCCCACCGTGGGCGTCAGCCTCCGGGACGTGCGGGTGAGCCCGTTCACCTTCGAGGTCACGGCGGGCGCCGTCGCTGCCGAGCTGGAGGCGCCGCTGGACCTCCGCCCCATGGGCGTGCCCCTGGTCCTGGAGCGGCTGGCCTGGACGTCCGCCAGCGGCAACCCGGACGCGGGCGGGCTGGATCTGGAAGGCCGCCTCACGTTCCTCGATGAGGTGGTGGACGGCGCGCGGGTCTCGCTCCGGATCGGGGCGGACGACTGGCTCCGGGGTGACGTCGCGCTGGACGGGCTGGACCACGACGTCTCGCCCATCGAGCAGGTGGCGCTCCACCTTCGCTCCCTCGCCGGCCGCTTCGACCTGCCCCTCGGCTCGCTGGCCGGCGGGAGCTACACCCTCGACGCGGGATTGGGCCTGAGCGTCGCGGCGCCACGCGGATCGAGCCTCGGTGCGGAGGTGGGGCTGCGGCTCACGGAGGCGGGAGCGACGGTCACGTCCTTCGACGCCGAGGCCACGGGCCCCGACGCCGACTGCGCCGACTTCTCCTTCCAGTACCTGTCGGCGTGCGTCCACCGGATCCGGGACATGGACGCCAGCGTCGATCCGGCGGGCCGCCTCCGGTTCGAGCTGGGCATCGACATGACGCTGGGGTTCCGCGTCGGCCCGGGCCGGTGGCTCGAGCTGGCGCTGGACGACGCCCGGCTCCGGGACTCGGGGTTCCGCCTCCCCGCAACCGGGCTCACGCTGGGCGGGCCGGGCCAGCCGGCGCCCTCACTGGAGCTGGGCCCGGCCACCCTGCGGCTGGTGGGGCTGACGCTGCCCGAGGTGGAGGTGAACTGGGGCGGCGACCGGACGGATACGTCCGTCGGCCAGCCGGAGCTTACGTTGGAGCTGGGCTGGGCAGGGCAGGGCGTCCTGGCCAGCGGCACACTGGCCCTCACCGCCGAAGGACTCCAGGGCGAGCTCCTCGCCGAGGCGCCCCAGGGCCAGACGCTCCTCGCCCTGGGCCAGCCGGGGGACCCGGTGCGGCTGGAGCTGACCCGCGTCGCGGCCCGCTTCCCCCAGTACACCGTGACGGCGGCCGGCGGCGTCCGCTTCCTGGGAGACCCGCTCCCCTGCGAGGTCGAGGAGCTGGACCTCATGCGGGATGCCGCGACGGCGGCGGTCGCCTGCACCTTCGACCACCGCGTGCCCCTGGTGGGCGGCTCGGACCGGATGTCCCTCTCGGCCCGGTCCCTGACGGGCTCGATCCAGGTGCCGTGGAACGGCGCCGCGCCCTCCTGGAACCTGGAGCTGGCGGGCGACGTCGAGCTGGCGCTCACGACGGAACACCGCTGCGGCGCCGCCATCCTCCTGGCCGCCTCGGACGGAGACGGCCTGACGCTGATCGACTCGGACTTCTCCTGCTCCATCCCCGAGCCGCGTCTGGACCTGGGGTTCGCCCGCCTCGCCCCCCGGAACCTGGCGCTGGAGCGGTTCGAGCGGGACCCGGTCTCCGGCTGGGACTTCCGCCTGACGCTGGACGCGGACCTTCTCTTCCCGCACCTGGGCGGCTACGAGCTGCCGCGCATCCACGGCATCGCCCTGGACCGGGCCGGGTTCCACTTCCCGGCGCTCGCCCTCGGGCCCTCGGACCTGCCGTCCCTTCTGGCCGACGGACCCGATGCGGACCTGGCCGGGTTCGGGCTCCGGGTCCACGGGTTCCGCATGGATGGCTTCACCTTCCCGTGGTTCGACTGGAGTGGCGACGCCGGGCCGTGGAGCTTCGCCCTGGATTTCGACCTCTCGCTTCCGGGGCTGCCGGAGAGCGCGCCTTCGTGCCTGCGGGACGCCACCTTCCAGGTCACCGACGCCACCTTCGCCAGCGGCGAGCTGAGCGCGGCGCTCCCCATCTCCCTGATCCAGGAGCCCGGCTGCCCGGTGTCCCTGGCCGCCGGCGCCACGCTCCACCTCCGGGAGCTGGGCGGCTGGCTGAGCGCGTCCTACACGGACGGCGGCTGGGCCGCGGACGGCGGCGTAGCCCTCCGGAGCGACGTGGAGCTGGGCGACCCCTTCGTCTGCGGGGACGCCGAGCGCCTCGTGCTGGGGGAGACGACGCTCCTGCTCGGCTCGGGCGGTCTGATCACCGGGCGGATCGAGAACCTGGCGCCGCCCTGTCCGCTCCGGCTCGGACCGGTGCAGGCGGGCTTCAGCGATGCCTGGCTGGAGTTCGCCGCGGTGGACGGCGAGCAGACGGTGCGGCTCGGGGCCCAGGCGGGAATGGCGCTGGACGTGGTGGCGGACACCATCGCCGCCACAGGCTCGCTGGTCCTCGACCTGGTGGCCGGTGCCGTGGAGACGCTCGACCTGACGCTGCACGGACCCTTCGGCTTCGGCATCCCCTTCGAGGACCCGGCGCTGAGCTTCCGGTTCGGCGGCGCGCACCTCACGGAAGCCGGCCTGCGGATCGACGGGCGGCACGAGCTGCTGCTGGGCGCCGTCAGCATCGGGGCCTCGTTCGACGAGTTCCTCCTGGACCTGGCCACGCTCCAGGTGGTGGACGGCAGCGTGGCTTTCGATGGTGCCTTCGCGTTCGAGGCAGGCATCACGCAGGACCAGCTGCTCCGGTTCCAGGCCGTTCCCCTGGGCACGTCGTTGGAGGCGGCGCCGGGCGCCCTCATCGAGCTGTCAGGCCAGGTGAGCGTCGATTCCAACGGGCTGCGGACCACGGCCGGCGCGGCGGCCAGCATCGCGTACGGCGAGCAGCGACTGGACGGGCTGGGGGTGGATTTCACCGATGATTTCCGCCTGGGCTTCTCGCCCTTCGCGGTCCGGACCGGCCGGGCGGACCTGCTCTGGCACGGCGACGTGGTGGCGAGGATGGACCATCGGGGGTTCCACCCGGAGCTGGCCTTCTTCGCCAGCCACGTCCTGCCGGCCCGGCTGCCGCTGCCCACCGAGGCCATCGCCTACCTGACGCTGCGCGACGGCAACGGTGACCTGCTGCTGGACCTGGACTGGAACGATGGCGGGCTGGTCCTCTCGACCCGGCCGGGCCAGACGGTGCAGCTGGTGCTGCCGGCGCTGCAGCGGCCGGGCGATGCGGCGCCGCCCGCGATCGGCGTCGCCTTCAGTGGCTTCGAGGTCCATCCCCAGACCTACTCGGTCCGGGCCGGCGAGATCCTGGTCGGCCTGCCGGAGGCCCTGGACCTGCGGCAGCTGGGCATTCCGCTGGCGCTGGACACGCTGCGCTACACCCGCCGCTCGGACCTGGCGAGCGAGCAGGAAGGCATCTTCCTGGAAGGGCCGCTGGTCCTGCTGGACAGCCCGCTGGGCGGCGGTGGCAGGGTGCGGCTCCACATCGACGGCACCGAGCGGCTCCAGGGTTCGGTCCAGCTCGACGAGATCGGCCACGCCATCGACCTGGCGGGGCCGGTGCGCGTCTGGCTGGATGCGCTGACCGGCAGCATCGACGTGCCGCTGGGCACCGCCATCGGTCAGCCGGACGTCTTCATCGGCGTCGCCGGGCGCTTCGAAGTGGGTAATGGCAGCGGGCTCGCGGCGTCGGCGTCGCTGGAGGCGACGTACGGCAGCGCCAGCGGCTTCCAGGTCACGAACTTCACGGCGGCGGCCATGGAGGCCGACTGCGGCATGGTGGACTTCGGCGCCGTCGCGCTGTGCATCGAGAGCATCGGGGCGCTGAGCTTCGGCCACCACCCGCAGACGGGCTTCGACTTCCACGCCGAGCTGGACGTAGTCATGAGGGTGCGGCCGGCGGGCGCGGACCCCCTCGAGTTCGCGCTGCTGGGCGTGGAGGTCCGGCCCGAGGGCTTCCACATCCCGCCGCAGACGCTCAACTCCAGCTCGCGGCCCGCGCTCAACGGGACGGCCATACAGCTGGCCGGAGCCTCGCTGCGGCTCCTCGAGGCGCGGTTCCCCGCCCTCACCATCGGGTGGGCCGGCGAGTGGGCGGGGGTCCAGGTCTCCGACACGTTCCCGACCTTCGACTTCGAGCTCAAGCTGCCGTCGTTCGAATCGCCGCGGCTGGCCGACGCGTCCATCACGCTCCAGAACGTGGCATTCGACAGGCAGCACCGGCTCCTCACCGGCCAGGTCCTGCCGTACACCTTCCCGGACGACGGCGCGCGGCTGCCCCTGGGCGGATCCCTGGCCGTCTACATCCATGAGATCGGCGGCGGGCTGGTGGCGGACGCCGGGCCGGACGGGCCGCGCCAGGGCGTGGACCTGCACGTATCCGGCTCGCTGGTCATGCCCGAGTCCTTCGGCGAAGAGGCCGGCGAGCTGCGCTCGCTGGGCACCGCGAACCTGCGCCTGGCGACCGCCGGCGGGATCCAGGGCACCATCACCGACTTCGCGGCGCTGGGCGCCATCGCCCTCGGGCCGCTGGCCCTCACGCCCCAGCTGGGCAGCCTCCAGTTCGCCTTCGACCAGGGCGTCCAGGAGGTGACCCTCGCCGCTGGCGCCACGCTCACGCTGCCGCCGCCGGCGGAGGGGCTCGACGCGGTGCAGGTTGCCGGGGACATCGTGCTCGACCTGGTCCGCGGCCGGCTGGTGGGCGGGAGCATCGCCATCGCGGAGCCGTTCAACTGGCCCATCCCGTTCCGGGCGGAGGAGCCGCTGTTCCATCTGACGGTGAACCAGGCCGTGCTGGACACCAGCGGCATCCGCTTCAGCGGCGGCGGCAGCATGGCGGTGGGCGAGGGCCAGGTGGCCGTGACGTTCCACGACTACCGGTTCGACCTGCCGGGCCTGGAGCCGGTCGCGGGCTGGGTCCAGATCCAGAGCGCATTCGCGCTGGAGCTGGACCTGGCGCAGCGGGAGGCGAACGGGGACGGCAACGGCAACGGCAATGGCGCCCGGAGCCGGTGGTCGGTGCGGGACCCGGCCTCGCCGTTCGAAGCCGAGACGGCGCTGCGGCTGGTGGTTCCGGCGCAGGTCACGCTGGGCGGCCAGGGCATGGTCGTCGACGGGACCAGCAGCGCGGCGCTGAACTTCGGCGGTGAGAGCTTCGCGGCGCTCGATCTCGAGTTCGCCGGCTTCACGCTGGATCCGGACCCGGTTCGGCTGACCGCCGGGCGCGCCGACCTGTACCTGGTCCAGCCCGAGCAGACCACACACGTGGGCTGGTACGACACCGGCGGGTTCGGCCTGTCGCCGGCGATGACAGCGCTGCTCATGGCGTCGCTGCCGGATACCCTGGCCGTGCCGAGCATGGACGTGGGGTACCTGGTGCTGCGCGACCCGGTTACGGCGTCGTTCCTCGTCGAGTTCGAGCGGGAGAACGGCCAGACGGTCATCCAGACGCCGGCGACGGGCCTGCCGCTCGTGCTGACGGCGTTGACCAACGCCGACGGCAGCCACCCCACGGTCCCGGTGAGCGGCTCGCTGACGCTCGACGATGCGTGGATTCCCGTGGCCGGCTCCTTCGTGGCCGACCTGGCCGAGGCGCCGCTGACGGTGCCCGGCGTGCCGCTGGCCGTCACGCGCTTCGCGTTCCAGAGCAACGGTTCCGACTTCGAGCTCGTTGCCGACGCGCGCCTGACGGTGCCCGGGCTGGACCTGCCGGACCTGGTGGCGAGAGGGTTGACCTTCGGCCCCGGTGGCTTCGTGGCCGGCCACTTCGCCATGGGCAGCTGCGGCGCGCCGTACTCTCCGGGCGGGGAGGCCATCGTGCAGCGCAGCTTCGGCGATGGCGCGCTTTCGCTGGCCGTCCACGCGGTGGAGGTGGGCTTCCAGGCGACGCAACCGCCGACGATCTGCTTCGTCGGCGGTCTGGCCAGCAGCGTGCTGGGCGAGACCGGCGGCGGCCCGGCGGCGGTGGGGCTCAGCGCCA
Source organism: Gemmatimonadota bacterium (assembly GCA_007126035.1). Classification (GTDB taxonomy): domain Bacteria; phylum Gemmatimonadota; class Gemmatimonadetes; order Longimicrobiales; family RSA9; genus SLCC01. Next base: position 20,942 of record SLCC01000076.1, on the reverse strand, counting down.
CCTACGCGCCCGCCGGCTGGAGCTTCGCGCTGGACGCGAGCCACCTGCCGAACCAGGGGCGGATCCCGCTGGGCGTGGCCGAGTTCGAGCCGCTGGGCCTGAACGGCCAGCCGGGCGAAACGGGGCTGGCGGCCCGGACCGGTTGGGACGCCGCGCTGGGGCGGGACTACTTCGAGGTCCAGCTCGGCGGGCTGCTCCACCTGGACGCGCTGCTGGGCGACGAGTTCGCCATCGCCGTCCAGGAGCTGACCTTCGGGACCCGCGGCTTCCGGCTCGCCGCCCGGGCCGAGGACACGCAGGAGCTCCAGCTCTTCGGCGGCTACCTGCCCCTGACGCTCACCAGCCTGACCGCCGGCATCGAGGCGCCCGCCGGCGCCACGCCGCGCCTGACCCTGGGGCTGGATGGAAGCGGCGAGTTCCTCGGCCGGACCGTCAGCGTGAGCGGGCTGGTGCTCGGCAGCGACGGCACGTTCGCCCTGGCGTCCGCCGGGGTCAACCTGTTGGGCCCGAACCCGGTGGATGTCTTCGGCGAGTACCTGCGGCTGACCGAGCTGACCCTCTCCTTCGCGCCAGACGCCATGGGCATGCTGGCCACGGGACAGGCGAAGATGCCGGAGCCCCTCGACGCGACGGGCACCGTCACCCTGGCGGTCTCTCGCGATGCGGCCGGCCAGTGGGACCACGACGCGTCGGTACACTTCGATTTCGAGGCCCCGTCGAGCCGGACCAGCATTGGCGACTTCACCCTGGACCTGCGCGCCGCCGGCATCGAGCTGAACCCCCGCCGCCCGGCGACGTCCAGAGTCTACGCCGTGGCCGAGCTGTACGAGGGCGAGCGGGACCAGGCCGAACGCATGATCCGCTTCGGCCGGAACGGACAGAACGGCCTGACGCCGGGCATCGCGTTCGCCTTCAACGACCCGGGTCCCGGCCAGCCCCTCGACTTCCGTGACTTCACCGTGGAGTGGAACGCCGAGTTCGACGAGAGCTTCCGCTTCGGCCGCGGCTTCCTGGAGATCGGGCTCAGCGAGCTCCGCGTGTCCAACGATCCGGACTGGCACCTGGTGGTCGGCGGTGACGCCCGGCTGAACCTGGACTTCGTCGATGGCGGCATCGTGGTGCGGAACCTGGTCATCGGCCGCAACGGCATCACGGACTGGGGCGAGATCCAGGGCGGCCATCTCTCGGTCATGGAGACCATCAGCCTGGCGGTCGGGGACTTCAGCTACTACCGGGGCGAGCCGGTCACCCTGACCGTCACGGACGTGGCGTCCAACCGGGAGAGCGCGGCCAACTACGAGAACGGCACGCCGACCCGCGAGGTGACGGTCACCGAGTACCTCCACTTCGCGCCGGTCGCCATGGGGAGTGGCATGAGCGGGTGCGGCGGCATGGCGGCCTGCCTCACCATGGAGGGCGGCATCGCCGGCGGCGTCAGGGAGCTGCGGTTCTTCCGGGGGCCCGACGGCGTCAGTCTGCTGGTGGACAGCGCAACCCTCTCGCTGCCCGGCGACATCGGCGGCCACCTGAGCCTGCGCTACGAGGCCGCCGCCGGCGCGGGGGCCGACAACCTGATCCGGGCGTCGGGACGAGTGCACTACGGCGACAACGGCTTCGGCGCCGCCGGCACGTTCGGCCGCCGGGACGGCGAGCTGACGTTCGGCCTGTTCGTCGCCGCCAGCGTTCCGATCCCGCTGCTGCCGGCCCCGGGCGTCCTCGTGCTGACGGACGTGGGCGGCGGCTTCTTCTGGCGCCCGGAGTACGCGGACTATCGCGGCGTGTTGGGCGCGGCGAACTACCAGCGCGAGGGTTACTGGCGAGACGACCTGCTGTTCGCCGGGTTCCTCCTCGGCGGCCTCGGCGTGATCCAGGTCGGGCCCAACGAGTACACCGTCAGCGGCCGTACGCTGGTCACCGTCACTGACGCATACGCGCACCTGGACGCGGAGGCCGTCCTTCTCGGGATGGACGGCCGGGACGGTCGATTCCGGCTGGCCGGCGGTGGCTACTTCTACGTCGACTGGGCCGACCTGCCGGCCATCAAGATCGCCGGTGGGCTGGACATGGGGCTGGACTTCGGCGTGCCGCTGAGCGGTAGTGGCAATGCGGACTTCCTCGTCAACGCCGGCACCAACGGCACCCAGTGGTCGGTAACCGCCGCCGCCAACGTGCAGATGCTGGGGCTGGCTGGTCCGGACATCACGGCCGACATGTGGGTCGGCAACGACGGCCTGCTGGCGCAGGTCCAGGTGGCGCGGGACCTGAATCTGCTGATCCTGAACAGCCACGTTTCGTTCCTGACCAACGTCTGGTGGTACCAGCCGCGGCGGAGCGTCGGCGGCTACGCGGAGATGAACGCCAACGTCTCCGTCCTCGGCTACGAGCTGGCCGGCGTGCAGTTCCAGGGCGCGGTGCTCCGCGACCCGCCGGACTGGCTGCTCTACTTCGCCGGCAGCGCGTTCCTCGACGTGCCGGTGGTCTATAGCGGCGAGATCGCGTTCTGGGTCGCGCTCATGAACGGCGACTGGAGCGGCGGCCGGGGCGGCAACCCCCGGCTCGAAGCGATGATCGCCGAGGCGCAGGGTCAGAGCCAGCGGATGGTCGACGCGATGGTCGGCACCACGCCGACGCAGTACGGCCTGACAGCCGATCAGCTCGCGGGCGCCGGCGCATGGCTGTATTCGCACCCGCTCGCACACCGCGAGCACTTCGCGACCCACCTCGAGCAGACCGAAGAGCGGGTGACCTCGCCGGTGAACCAGACGTTCAAGTCGGTTCTCGACCAGGATGTCATCGGCACCGCCCGCTCGCCGGCACCGGTCCATGGCACCCAGGTCGCCACCAGCCTGTCCACGCTCGCCCACACGACCACGGGGCTCAACGACTGGATCACCGGCGCCTATACCCACCTGGACCTCGCTCTCGCGACCGCCGCGGCGCCGGGCCGGGTCCAGAACCCGCTGACGATCCAGCCGCCGGTCATGCAGGACGGCGAGCTGGTGACGGGCCCGGCGTTCACCGCGGGGCAGGAGGCGGAGGCCCAGCTCGGCAGCGTGCGGGAAGCGAACAAGCGGCGCGACGGCGAGTACCGTCGAGCCCTGGCCCGCGTGACGGAGAACCTGGTCATTCTGGACGCCATGCTGGCCAACCGGACGTATTTCGAGGGAACCAGCACCACCGTCTTCGGCGGCAGCGGCGATCTGCAGGACTGGCAGGTCTCGACGACGCCCATCACCAGCCAGTACCAGGTCTCCCTGGACCTGGGGCTGCCGGAGCCGGACCGCACGATCCTGCGGGTCTCGACGGATTTCCGGCGAGCCCTCGAAGCGACGACCGCTTACAACGCGCGACGCATCGGCTTCCACTGGGATGATGCGGTCTGGGCCGGCATCCGCCAGCACACGTTCTCGGCGGCCGCGGTGGAGGACGCCAACTTCCACTGGGCCCGCCGGACCATGCCGGACACGACCCGGGCCCGCGTCCACGGCCTGCGGGTCTTCTGGGCCCACACCTTCGCCGGCGCCGGTTCTACGCAGGCCAACAGCGCCGGGAACCAGGCGCGGGAAGACATGCTGAGCCTCCTGCACAGCGCCCAGACCGCGACGCTGTCGTCACAGCGTACCGCGCTTCTGAACAGCGCCTACGCCCTGTTCGAGCAGTCCGGGCTCCAGGTCTGGCGAGACCTGCACGTCCACGGCCTGCCAGCGTTCGCCGACACGGCGCAGACGCGGGCCGCACGGCTGCGGACGGAGGCGGAGAGCGCCCAGTCCGCGCTGCTGGACGAGTACCGCGCCTTCACGACGGCGCTCCACGGGGTCTACAGCCGGAAGGCGGACCTGACCTCGATTCTCTATGCCATGATCGACGAGTACGTGCTGTGGCGCGACTCGTGGGACGACTCGGGGGACTGGGCCGCAGCCCGCCCCGGCTACACCGCCTCGCTGCAGGACCTGGCCAGGCAGCTCGAGCCTCCCCGGCTGACGGAGATCCGGGTCCACCCGGCCAGGACCGGGTCCCGGAACGAGAACCTGGTCAGCTGGACCGCCCATCACCCCATCGGCATAACGGAGAACGCCCTGCAGATCCTGCCGGCCACGACGACCTCCACCTCCATCGACCTGGCCCGGTCGGTGATCAGCGTGGGAGCGGCGACGGAATTCGTGCAGCACGAGGCTCGCCGGTCCGCCACGGCCGAGGACTTCCGGGTCTGGGTCCGGGCCCGCGGGCCTGCCGGCGTGTCGGCGACGCGAGGAGCATCGTACACACTGGGGCTCGGCGGGCTGTCCGGCGGCACGTCCGCAGGGACGAACGTCGCGGTGGCGGACGTGACGCAGCCGTCGGTCCCGCAGATCGCCGTAGAGTACGCGCGGACCATCGACCCGGAGACCGGCGCACAGACGTACTGGGTGGTGGACGCCACCCGGATCCCGCTGACGCTGAGCTCCACGGACCACGACTCCGACATCGCGGCCTACGAGGTCGCGCTGGGCACCACGTCCGGCGGCACGCAGGTCCGGCCCTGGACGGTCATGCAGGGCCGGCGCCCACTGGCCGGCGATGAGCCGCACCGGGCGAACAACCGACTGGAGACGTCCCTCCACTCCCTGGCGCTGCAGGACGGGCGAAGGTACTGGGTCCGGGCCCGGACGGAGAACGGCGCGGGCCTCAAGAGTGGCATCCGGTCCGTGGTGGTACGGGTCGACCTGACGCCGCCGAATGTACCCGGTTCCGCTTCACAGCTGACGTTCGGCCAGCCGTCCGGGTCGAGCCTGCACGCGACGATCGGGCGGGCCACGTCGGAGCCCGTCTGGTCGAGCACTCGCGTTGCGACCCGCGATCGCGTCGAGCCGCGGGTCCGCGCTCGCTGGCGGTCCTCGAGCGATGAGACTTCCGGCGTCAAGCACTACGAGTACGTGGTCAGCCGGAACGCCGAGGCGGGCCAGGCCGGCTTCACACAGGGCTTCGTGGCGACGACGGATACGACCATAACCATCACCGGCGCGCCGCTGTCCTATACCGACAGCATAGCTTTCGTGCTGGTCCGCGCGCGGGACAACGCGGGCCAGGTGAGCGAGCCGCGGGTCATCCGCCGGGTGGTCCGGGACATCACGCGTCCGACAACGCCGCTCGGGCAGCTCTACTTCCCGGACACCGGCGGCGCCCGTTTCTACATCACGCGTCTCTCCACCGATCCGGAGTCCGGCCTGCTCGGCTACCAGTGGGCGATCGGCACGCAGCCGAACCGGGACGACCTGCGCTCGTGGTCCAACGCGGCGGACCTGCCGACCAGCGCCCTGACCAGCTGCCTGTCGGGCTCGACGATATCTAGTCCCATCGGCCCGTCGAACTGTGAGGTCCCGCCCTACTTCACCATACCCGGTGAGGAGCTGCCGAGCTGGACGAGCTTCGAGGGCGATTACTACGTGACGGTGCGTGCGGTCAACCACGCCGGGATCCTGTCGCACGGCGTCGCCAGCGGGCCGGTAACGGTATCCAGTCCGGTGATCCAGACCACGATCCAGCTCCAAGGGTGGTGAGTCATGATGAAGACCATCTCATGGGTACCGAAATCAGGGAAGGCCGCCGGGCGAGTCTGTCTCGCAGCCGGGATGCTCGCCCTGCTGGGGCCCGCGCTGCTGGCCGCCCAGGCGCCAGCGCCGCAGCTGCGGCTCGGCGTCCGGGCCGACACGGTCTTCGTCTATCACACCGGGATCACCCCGCTGGGCGGCGGCATCCTGGTGGACCGGGACGCGGGCCAGGGCTGGGAGCGGCTCACGGACCGGCCGGTCCTCGCCGCCCGCGGACCGGACGAGTTCGTCCTGCTCCTGGACGAGCTGTACCCGCAGATCCAGCAGGACATGGAACGGCAGGACCCGACGGCGACGTTCTACGCGTTACGCTCCGACCCGCTGTCGGCCAATCTGCTCACCTTCCGGTACCGGGAGGTGGCGCTGGCGCTCGGCCGGCTCTACATCGACACCGGGGTCGCCGCCGGTGCCAGCGTCCGCTACCGCGTGACCCTGGTGGACGGCGCCGAGGTCCCCATCGGCGAGCCCATCGCAGGCTCGACGGTGGCGACGCCCCTGGTCCCGGCGCCGCCCAGCGACTTCTCTGCGGAGCACAGCGCGGAGTACCTGGTGCTGCGCTGGCGTTACCCGACGCTCGCCCGGGGCCAGGACGACGGCGTTACCGCGTTCCGCATTCTCGAAGGCGGCGCTGATGGCCCACCGCTGACACGGCAGCCGATCCTGCGGGCCGGCAACATCGGCGAGTACGTGTACCGCTACGACATCCCGGCGGCCGGCCAGGTGCTGGATCTCCACCTCAGCGCCGTCGCCTACACCGGGCAGGCCAGCGAGCCGGTCCACCTGCGCTACCAGCTGGCGGACCGCTTCGGGCCGAGGCCGGTGGGGGACGTGCGCGCGGCCGACCTGCGCGGCACTGTCGAGATCGTCTGGACGGGCCAGGCGCCGGACCGGATCGCGGGCTACCACATCTACAGAGCGGCCCAGCAGGAGGCGGACTTCGCCCGGGTCACCGCCGCAGCCCTCGATTCGGACGTCACCGTCTGGATCGACTCGGTTCCCGGCGGCGGCCGGTTCTTCTACCAGGTCACGGCGCTGGAGTCGGCGGGCAACGAAAGCGCGCCGAGCACAACGGCCACGGTACTGGTGGTGGACGTGGTCCCTCCGAGCCCGCCCGCCAGTCTGGTCCCGGAGTACCTGCCGGATCGGGACGCCGTCCTGCTCCGCTGGTCCGACCCCACGCCGGCGCCGGACCTCAGGACCTACGTGCTGATGCGACGGCGGAGCGACCGCCTGGATGGCGGCGCCTGGGCGCAGGTCAACATCCGGGACACCCGGGACCTGGAATGGGTCGACACGGGGCCCGGCGAGCGCGGCTTCGAGCAGGGCGTCCGCTACGTCTACCGCCTCGCGGCGATGGACAGCGCACGCAACATGAGCGAGACCCTGGAGCGGACGCTCCAGATCCCGAAGCTGCGGCCGCCGGCGCCGCCGGAGCGGGTCCGGGCCGTGGACGATCGCGGGTTCCGCGCCGTGGTCCAGTGGAACGGGTCACCGGACGGCGATGTGACGTTCTACGCCATCTACCGCCAGGCCGACGGCGCCGGCGAGCTCGAACGGCTGGGCCGGCTGCCGGCACACGTCCGGTTCTTCCGTGACGAGCAGGTCAAGGCCGGTGAGCGGCTGGTCTACCTGGTGGCCAGTGTGGACTCGCTGGGCAACGAAGGGGCGGCTGCGGCCAGCGATCTCGTGACGATCGCTCCGGCCAATCCGCCCAGGGCGCCACGCAACGCCCGGGCAACCGCCAGCCCCGCCGGGGTCGCCCTCACCTGGGAGCCCGTGCCGGGAGACGTGGCAGGCTATCGCGTGCTCCGCTCCACCACAGTCGCGGGACGGTACCAGCCGGCGCACGCGGGCCTGCTGGCCGAGACCGCATGGACGGACCCGGCCGGGGCCGCGGGGATGTGGTACCGCATCATCGCCGTGGACGCCGGCGGCAGCGAGAGCCGGCCCGGTGAGGCGATTCAGGCCGCCGCGCCACGCCGGAACGGAGGGACATGATGCGGAGGACCGGCGCCGCCGCCGGGGTGGCATGTCTCGCCGTCGTCGCACTCGCCGCGCCGCAGGCCGCCAACGGCCAGGCCTTCGGCGGGAGCGCCTCCCTGAACACGGAGTTGTACTACGTCGACGGCCGCGAGGCGCGGCGGCCGCCCATGATGGGCCGGCTCACCGTGTCTCCCTCACTGGACCTCTGGGGGATCAGCCTGGGCCTCAACCTCACCTACGACACCGAGAGCAGCTACACCGTCCGGTCCCTGAACCGCTACGCCCTGAGCCCGTCCTGGTCCTGGGGCACCCTGTACATCGGAGACCATGCGCCCGCCATAGGGGAGCTGATGCTCCAGGGCACCACGGTCCGCGGCGCCGGCCTGGAGCTGTCTCCGGGGCCGGTCCGGCTGCGGTTCCACAGGGGCCGCGCCGATGACGCCGTGTTCACCGACCCGCTGGGCTTCGGTACCGTCGATGACCGCCGGTTCGACGTGGGCGTGCCCTTCAGCCTGAGCCGGCGCGTATACGCCGGTTCGGCGCGCCTGGGCAGCGATCGGAACCACGTCGAGATCCTGGCGTTCCAGGGCCACGACCAGCACGAGGTGCCGGACACGCTGAGCCTCATGCCCGCCGAGAACCTGGTCCTGGGACTGGCCATGGCCTTCGAGCCCCGTCGCGGCTGGCGCCTGGGCGGCACCGTGTACGGCAGCATCCACTCCCTCGACCGCCGGCTGGAGCCCATCGCCGATTTCAGTGCCCGGGCCGAGATCGGATGGCCCGGCGGCGTTCTGGACCGGATCCACCCCATCCGCCCGGGCACCCACGGGGACCTGGCGTATCGGGTCGACGCGGAGGCGCCGCTCCCCTGGGGCGGCCTACGCCTGCGACTGGAGGAGATCGGCCCGGGCTACACCTCGCTCGGGATCCCGTCACTGCCCAACAACTGGCGCAGCGTGGAGGGCACCCTCACCCTCGCGCTCCTCGGTGGGCGCCTCGCCGGCAGCCTCGGCGGGGGGTGGCGCGGCGATGGCCTGGTCGACGACGGGGCCGGACAGACGGATCGCATGACGGTGAACACCGTCGTCAGCTACCAGGCCGGCCCGGCCCTGGGCCTGGTGGGCAGCGTGATGCTGAACCAGCTCGAGCGCCGGGCGGCGGTGGACACCTTCGCCCTCGTGAACGTGGCTCGGTCCGTCACCCTTGCGCCCCGCTACACGCCGCGTGGCGGCGAATCGCCCCACGGATTCTCCATTCAGGCGAGCTGGCAGGAAACCGAGACGAAGCCCGGGGTGCTCGCCCCGTTCGGCGCCCAGTTCGTCTCGCTGGGCGTCGGCTACGACTACAGCGTCTCTCCAGCCATGTCCATCGGGGTCCAACCCAGCCTCGTCCGGAGCAGTGACCCAGAGCAGACGGAGCAGCTGCTGACCGGGGCCGCCTCCGCTTCCTACAGGCCGCCCGGTTCGCCGCTGGCCCTCTCCGTGACAGCTAGCGGGGGCGAGAGCGTGATGGGGGGCATGGCCCAACTCGCGGGCAACGGCCGCTACGACCTCGGGCCCATGGGCGCGCTGGCCCTGAACCTCCGGGGCAGCGCCTACTTCGGCGATCTCGATTACCGGGAGTTCGCCATGTCCGTCGGCCTCGCCAGGAGTTTCTGAGCCATGCGCCCTGCTCCTGCGTTCCTGCGCCCCCTGCGACCCCTGCGCCGGGCCCTGCTCGGCGGCGTCGCCGCCGCGGCCATCATCGTGGCCTGCATCGACTTCCCCATCACCGAGCCGTTCGAGCAGCCTCGCCTCATCGCGCTGCTGGAGGTCGAGATCGAGCGGGCCGCGCTGCGGGAAGGCGATGTGGTCATGGCCACGGCCACCGTGCGGGACCAGGACGGGAATCCCTTCACCGAGCTGCCGCCGGGAGCCGAGCTCGTCTGGCACACCTCCGATGCGGCCGTCGTCACGGTGGATGGAGGAGGCGAGGTCCGGGCGCGGCGGGCGGGGGCGGCGGTCATCACCGCGGCGGTCATCACGCCGCAGGGCGAGGTCGCCGCCGCCGTGGACGTGCAGGTGTCGCCCCGCTGGCGACTCGGGTTCGTGACGCAGCCCACGGCATTCGCCGCGGGCACCACGATGGAGCCGGTCGTCGCGACGATACAGGATGAGTCGGGCGCCGTACCGGCGGAGGCGGAGCGGATCACCATCGCGCTGGATCACGACCCGACGGAGCAGGCCGTCCTGTCCGGCACGCTGAGTGTCGATGCGGTGGAGGGCACCGCCGTCTTCGAGGACCTGTCCATCGATTTGGCGGGCGTGGGGTACACCCTGGTGGTGAGCTCCGGAGACCTGGAGCCGGCGGTCAGCGATTCGTTCGACGTTACGGCGGGCGAGGCTGCGCGCCTGACCTTCACGCAGCAGCCGGCAGCGACCATTCCCGGCGTGACGATGGCGCCGTTGGTGCTCCGTGTCGAGGACGTGTCGGGCAACCCGGTCCCGTGGGCGGACACGGTCCGCATCGCGCTGGCCGGGGACGCCGGCGAAGAGGCGGTGCTGTCGGGCACGCTGCGCGTCGCGGCGGTGGACGGCGTCGCCACCTTCGCCGACCTGTCCATCGACCGGCCGGGCACCGGATATCGGCTCGAAGCCATGGCCGAGGACCTGGCCAGCGTTGTGAGCGAGCCGTTCGATGTGGTGGTCGGAGAGCCGGCCCGGCTGGCGTTCGAGGTGGAGCTCGCGTCGCTCGCGGCGGGTGACACGCTGGCGCCCGTGGTCGTCCGGATCGAAGACGAATACGGCAACCTGACACCGGCGGCCATGTGGGTGAGCGTGGCGCTTGGCGCCGATCCCGCCACCGGCGCGTCCCTGTCTGGCACGCTCGGCGTCCATGCCGCAGGCGGCCGGGCCAGGTTCGAGGACCTGTCCATCGACCACGCCGGCGTGGGCTACACCCTGGTCGCCGCCGCGGAAGGCCTGGCCAGCGCGACGAGCGCGAGTTTCGACGTGCTGGAGGCCCGAGCGGTCGGCGCGGAGCTCATCGGACCGGCCCAGGTGGTTGCCGGCGCCATGAGTGACCTGCTCAGCCTCCGGGCGGTGGACGCGAGAGGCCACCCGGCCACGGTGCCAGACGATGTCCTCTTCACCCTGGAGGCGAGCCGACCCGGCCGCTTCTACGCCGCCGCTGGCGACGGCGAGCCCATCACGGCGCTGACGATCCCCGCCGGCGGCTCGGAGGCGAGCTTCCGCTACCTGGCCGAAGCGCTGGGCGAGCACCAGCTGAGGGCGACGAGCGAGCCGCTCGGCGCCGCGGACCATGTGCTGATGGCCACGGTGGGCGTGGCGGCCCGTCTGGTCTTCGATGACGAGCCGGCCAGCACCCGGGCGGGCGACGTCATGCCGCCGGTCCGGGTGGGGATCGAAGACGCGTATGGCAACCGTGTTCCCGACGCAGGCGTGGTGATGATGGCGCTGGGCACGGACCCGGCCGGCGAATCGACGCTGGGCGGGACATTGAGCGTCGAGGCCGTGGAGGGCGTCGCCCGCTTCGAAGACCTCTCCATCGATCAGGCCGGCGTGGGCTTCACCCTGGTGGCCAGCGCCGACGGCCTGTCCAGCGCGACGAGCGGGGCGTTCGAGATCACGCCGCGGGCGGCGATCCTGGTCTCCGACCTGGTACTGACGACGTTCTCCGCGGGGACGATGACCCTGACCCTGACGGAGCCGGCGGGGCCGGACGGTCTCGAGGTGCTGCTGAGCAGCGATGCCCCGGAGATCGCCGCCGTGCCCGCCCGCGTTTCACTGGCACGGGGACAGGCGACGGCGGAATTCAGCGTCACCAGTGACCGCGCGGTCGGCGTCGCGACAGTGACCGCATCGGCCACCGACTACATCGGCGGCAGCGGCATCGTCGACGTGACGGCGCGCTCCCTCAGGATCGAGATGGACCGGCTCGTCGGCATCGGCCGGACGAACCCCGCGCTGGTGGTGCTGGCGGAGCCGGCGCCGAACGGCGGCGTGACGGTCGCGCTGGCCAGCAGTGACCCCGCGATCGTGAGTGTCGACCCGGCCAGCGTCCAGATCGCCGCTGGGGACACGGCGGCGGCGTTCACCGTGACCGGCCACGCAGAAGGGTCCGTGGTCATCACCGCTGCGGCGGAGGGCTTCGGCTTCGCCGACACCGCCGTCGAGCTCACCGGGACCAACACCACGGTGAGCATCGGCTCCATCCCGCCGCTGGCACCAGGGGAACGGAGGAGCCTGCCCGTCAGCCTGTCCGAACCGGCTCCGGCCGCCGGCGTGACGATCCTTCTGGAAAGCAGCGACGTCGACGTGGCGGTCGTGGATCCGAAGGTGGATATCCGCGGAGGCGCGCAACTGCCGGACGCCAATCCGCAGGTCACCGGGGTCAACACCGGGACGGCGGTGATCACAGCCCGCGCGTCCGGGTTCGCGCCCGACGCGCGGATCGCAACGGTGCAGCCGCCAGGACTGACGATCAGTCCGGACCCGGCCACCATCTACCGGGGTTGGACCCACAGGCTGACGCTGAGTTCGTCCTGGCCGGCACCGTCCGGGGGGCTCGTGGTCCGGCTGGCGAGCGAGGATCCGGAGATCTTCACGGTGTCCGCTTCCGCCACCATCCCGGCGGGTCAGACCTCGGTCACCTTCCCCGTGACCGGCGTGTCCGTCGGGAACTCGACGGTGACCGCGGAGGCGGACGGGGCATCCGGCACCAGCGCCTCGGTGAGGGTGCGGGAGACGCCGACCGTTTCGGTGGGCAGCGCCACCGTGGGCAGGGACCTGCAGATCGGCGTAGGGGTCTCCCTGGGAGCCACGCCGCTCGAGCCGGTGGACATGACCATCACCATCGCCGACGGCTCGGCCGCCCTGATCTCCGCCAGCCGGACCGGGGTGGGCGGCACCAGCGTCACCTTCACCGGCGTCACCAACACCAGCTCCCGGACCCTCTACGTCCAGGGCCTGGAAGAGGGCGCCACGACCACGCTCACGGCGCGGGCCGCGGACTACATCGACGGCCAGTCCACGGTGACGGTGATGCCGTCGGGGTTCCACCTCACCACCTCGAACTTCACCACCACGACCTTCTCCAGCAACACCAACATCACGGTGGGCTCCTACCGGCTGCAGGAGAACGGCAACCTGTCCACCACCCAGGAGCTGCGCGCGGGCTTGACCGTCGAGATCCCGGTGACCAGCAGTGACCCGGCGGTCGGCAGCATCACCACCAGCCCGCTGGTCTTCACCGCCGGCGGTGGCAGCACCCGCACCACCCAGTTCAATCCCCATAGCGGCGGGACCAGCACCGTGTCCATCACGTACCCGGAAGGCTTCCCGGTGCCCGCCAACGGCCGCACCTCGCTGGAAGCCACGGTGACCGCGCCCAACATCTCCATGGGCAGCGCGGTGGTGGGCGCGGATCTCCAGACGAGCATCGGCGTGTCCCTGACCCAGACGCCCCCGGAGCCGGTGGACATCACGGTGACCGTGGCCGACGGCTCGGCGGCCCTGATCTCCGCCAGCCGGACCGGGGTGGGCAGCACCAGCGTCACCTTCACCGGCGTCTTCAACACCAGCTCCCGGACCGTCTACGTCCAGGGCCTGGAAGAGGGCGCCACGACCACACTCACGGCCCGGGCCGCCGGCTTCAATGACGGCCAGTCCACCGTGACGGTGATGCCGTCGGGGTTCCACCTCACCACCTCGAGCGTCACCACCACGACCTTCTCCAGCAACACCAACATCACGGTGGGCTCCTACCGGCTGCAGGAGAACGGCAACCTGTCCACCACCCAGGAGCTGCGGCCGGGCGTGACCGTCGAGGTCCCGGTGGCCAGCAGTGACCCGGCGGTCGGCAGCATCACCACCAGCCCGCTGGTCTTCACCGGCGGCGGCAGCAGCACCCGCACCACCCAGTTCGACCCCCATAGCGGCGGGACCAGCACCGTGTCCATCACGCACCCGGAAGGCTTCCGGGTGCCCGCCAACGGCCGCACCTCGCTGGAAGCCACGGTGACCGCGCCCAACATCTCCATGGGCAACGCGGTGGTGGGCGCGGATCTCCAGACGAGCATCGGCGTCTCCCTGACCCAGACGCCACCGGAGCCGGTGGACGTCACGGTGACCGTGGCCGACGGCTCGGCGGCGCTGATCTCCGCCAGCCGGACCGGGGTGGGCAGCACCAGCGTCACCTTCACCGGCGTCGGCAACACCAGCTCCCGGACCCTCTACGTCCAGGGCCTGGAAGAGGGCGCCACGACCACGCTCACCGCCCGGGCTGCCGGCTTCAATGACGGCCAGTCCACCGTGACGGTGATGCCATCGGGGTTCCATCTCACCACCTCGAGCTTCACCACCACGACCTTCTCCAGCAACAGCAACATCACGGTGGGCGCCTACCGGCTGCAGGAGAACGGCAACCTGTCCACCACCCAGGAGCTGCGCGCGGGCATGACCGTCGAGATCCCGGTGGCCAGCAGTGACCCGGCGGTCGGCAGCATCACCACCAGCCCGCTGGTCTTCACCGGCGGCGGCGGCAGCACCCGCACCACCCAGTTCAACCCGCTGACCGCGGGCACGAGCACCGTGTCCATCACGTATCCGGAAGGATTCCCGGTGCCCGCCAACGGCCGCACCTCGCTGGAAGCCACGGTGACCGCGCCCAACATCTCCATGGGCACCGTGGTGGTGGGCGCGGATCTCCAGACCAGCATCGGCGTCTCCCTGACCCAGGCGCCGCCGGAGCCGGTGGACATCACCATCACCATAACGGCGCCCAGCGCGGCGCTGATCTCCACCAGCCGCACCGAGGTGGGCAGCACCAGCGTCACCTTCACCGGCGTCGGCAACACCAGTTCGCGAACCCTCTACGTCCAGGGGCTGGAAGAGGGCGCCACGACCACGCTCACGGCCCGGGCCGCGGGCTACAATGACGGCCAGTCCACCGTGACGGTGATGCCGTCGGGGTTCCACCTCGCCACCTCGAACTTCACCACCACGACCTTCTCCAGCAACACCAACATCACGGTGGGCGCCTACCGGCTGCAGGAGAACGGCCACCTGTCCACCGCCCAGGAGCTGCGCCCGGGCATGACCGTCGAGATCCCGGTGGCCAGCAGTGACCCGGCGGTCGGCAGCATTACCACCAGCCCGCTGGTCTTCACCGGCGGCGGTGGCAGCTCCCGCACCACCCAGTTCAACCCGTTGACCCTGGGCACGAGCACCGTGTCCATCACGCACCCGGACGGATTCCGGCTGCCCGTCAACGGCCGCACCGCGCTCGAAGCCACGGTGACCGCGCCCAACATCTCCATGGGCAGCGCGGTGGTGGGCAAGGATCTCCAGACGAGCATCGGCGTCTCCCTGACCCAGACGCCCCCGGAGCCGGTGGACATCACGGTGACCGTGGCCGACGGCTCGGCGGTGCTGATCTCCACCAGCCGCACCGAGGTGGGCAGCACCAGCGTCACCTTCACCGGCGTCGGCAACACCAGCTCGCGGACCCTCTACGTCCAGGGCCTGGAAGATGGCGCCATGACCACGCTCACCGCCCGGGCCGCCGGCTTCAATGACGGCCAGTCCACCGTGACGGTGATGCCGTCGGGGTTCCACCTCACCACCCCGGACTTCACCACCACGACCACCGCCAGTAACACCGGCATCACGGTGGGCCTATACCGGCTTCAGGAGAACGGTAGCCTGTCCACCACCCAGGAGCTGCGCCCGGGCATGACCGTAGAGGTCCCGGTCACCAGCAGTGACCCGGCGGTGGGCAGCATCACCATCAGCCCGCTGGTCTTCACCGGCGCCGGTGGCAGCTCCCGCGCCACCCAGTTCAACCCGCTGACCGCGGGCACGAGCACCGTGTCCATCACGCACCCGGACGGCTTCCGGGTGCCCATCAACGGCCGCACGGCCCTCACCGCCACGGTGACCGGCGGCTGAGTCGACGTTCGAGGGATAGGAAATTCAACCGCCCTTTCGGCTGCTTTCGGTACGATGGGTCGGGTGGGACCGCAGGGTGAAGCGTGGTGATCATGGACGTGGGAGAGGGTTCGGCCGGGAGCTTCAGGCGAACCCCCTTTGGCGGACCCGCCCGGTGATTTACCGGGGGGCGGCGAACCTGCCGTGGCCGCGAACGACCATCTCCCGGTCGCTCTCCGCGAGGCCGGCGCCGCTGAACGTGTACCGCCAGGTCCCTATCCCGAACGTGGGCCCTGACTCCGAGCTACGGCCGGCGAACGTCACATCGAGCGTGACCCCGGACTCAGTGACGACCGGCTTGCCGAACAACACGTAAACGTCCTGGGCGGACTGGACGCAACGGAGAACGTCTGGCTCGGCACGGCAAACGCGCCGGCCGGGCTCGGCCGCCAGGAGGGCATTGAGGCCGCGAGACGGCACCGCTGCGGCCAGGTCCCGCTCCCACAGACCCATGGGCCCGGCTTCCGCCAACGGCCGGCTTGCCACCAGGGGGTCGATCAGGACCGCTCGATCCGCATACTCGGCAGGCATGGACTGGAGCACGCGAGCGTACAGGGTGGCTTCGGCCAAGGGCTCTACCGGCCTCTGTCCGAGCAGGGGTGCGAACCCGGTCAAGAACATGGCAACCAACATCAGGGGAACGATCATGTTCCACCTCCAAATAGTTATCCCAGTGTCTCCGCGTGACATCACCACGTCCATTCCTCCTCCGGCCACTCCTCATCGGGACCGTGGCCCCAGACCAGCCGATGTGTTCGGCCGTAGACTCGCTGGTGATGCCAAGGTGATGTGCCTCCTCGTGCATCACCGTAGGCCCAAGCGCAGTGAGGCACAGGGAGGTGAGATACGTGATGTCGCTGCCGTCATATATCCCCCACACGGTCGATGAGGTCCCGAGGCCATATACTCTGCCGGTGTCCTCGTGACCCTGGAGAGCCACGAGAGCCGCGCCGTTACTGGGTTTCTGTCCTCTCGTGCCGCTCGGAATGCCTGGTTGTGCGCAGCGCCGAGCATCGCGGTTGTCAAGCGGCAGGTCGGTAGGGCGTTCGGTCGCTGTTCGACTCTGCGTACCCAACCCTTCGGGCAGGATTCCGAGCTGTTGGAGCATGCCCAGCGCATCCCAGCTCTCCTTGCTTTCTGCAATCTTGCCCTCGACGAAGCGGTCGATCGTGACTCCGGTGATTGTGAAGGACTTTCCCGTTGGCGGCACTCCCCACAGGTCGCCCCGATGGGTTCCCGTTGTCGTCCACCGGGTTACCACGGTGTTGCCGTGCGCGACCTGCTCTTCGACGGTGACCCGCAGATCGGGGAAGGCATTGCGGTAGCCAGAGATACAGTGGCGCACACCCTTCCGGGCCGTGGTACTCCTCCGCGTCGCGGTCCCGGTGGATGGCAGTGTCCGTCACGAGGTCGTTGATCGCATCCAGATTGCCGGCGGTGCAGACCTGCTCGTTTTCGGTCGAGTCATCCCGCAAACCGAGCCCGTGCCGCACCGCTTCCTCTTAGTTGAGCTCCCACGGCCCCACAGAGGAAAGCTGGACGATCGTCTCGCCTTCCATGATCGCGAAGTGGCGCATCTCGGGCGGCAGAGAGAAATAGCTTCCCGGCCCAAGGGGTTGTGTGGCCTGTCTGTCCAGCACGTCGCCATGGCCCAGGCGGAACGTTCCGGAGAGCACCGTCACACGCTCCACGCCGGGGTGCCCGTGCGGGTGAATCACAAACCCGTCCGGCATGCGGATGCGCATGGTGAATACACCCGACTGCGAAGGATCTCCCTCCAGCACGGCGAACTGTGCGCCCGGCGCGAGCGACGCGGGGCCGTCCCGCCACTCGATCTCTCCGGGTTGATAGATCAGGTGCTGCTCCTCCTTCAGGGTTTGCTTCCACGGAGCGCGGGACACGACCGAGTCGGTGTATTTGTGCACCGAGGGGGGTGCCCGAATCTCCGGCTGGCAGGCGTCGCGTCGCTTGGGCACCTGTGCCTGATGAGTGGGTTGCTCCCAGGTTCTCCGGACAGAGATGATCGCCCTTTCAAACTGGCTCGCGCCCGGTTGCAGGTCTCGATCCGGTCGTCGCATGGATCCTGCTGAAGAAGCGGATCATCTCGTCGGCAACAGCACGCGCATGGGTGACGGGCCCGAAGTGCGCGGCGCCGGAGATCTGGCGCGTAGTGGCGTCGGGCAGTTGCCCGGCCACGTGTGCCACGGACTCGGAGAACCACCGGCTCGTGCGGGCGCCGCGCAGGAGCAGAACGGGCACCCTGATCGCCCCGAGCGTCTCCGGCGAGGTGGCACCGGGACGGCCTGAACCGGAGGCCTGGCTCTTCTCGAGCATGACCAAGAATCAGCCATTTCCTCGCCCATCACGGCCTCGGTCCCCGCCAGACACCCAGCAACGGCGCGGATCACTCGGAATCATCCCGAATCACCGCGCCGTGGTGGCTGACCTTTCCACTGCTACGACGACCCCAACCGGCGGTAGCCATAGACCACCAGCTTGGCCCCGGGCTCGCGGAGGGTGGCCCGAAACCGATCGGGACATCCGGGTGGGCCTCTGGATCCGGATCCTCACGGACGACCGCCAGCACGGGGTCGCGCTCGAAGTCACGCGCCTGGAGCGGAGGTAGCGCTATACGTCGGTTAGCTCGACCCGCGCCACGCCGAATCCGTTCAGGGTCCGTGCCAGGGCGACTGCCGCGGGCTGGGACGTGGGTACCCGCCCGGCGGAGCAGGACGGTTTCGGCCAACCGGCTCCCCACCTTACTATGGTTGTGGACTTACGATTCCGAAGTCCCAATGAGCCAGAAGCAGGCAAGGCAGGCCAGGCCATGACCACCATCGCCCAACTCGACCGCATCGCCATCACGGTGAAGTCCCACCGGCTCCTACAGCGCCTCCTGAGCGAGAACCCGTCGCTGGAAGTGATCATGCGCAGGGCCATGAACGAGACGGAGGTTCTGGTCGGGGTCCGCAACTGGGTCCTAGACGAGATCCGGGACCGACCCGCGTGCCTGGCCTTCTACGCCAATGAGCGCCCCAGCCGGGAGGATTACCAGGCTCTGGAGTGGAGGGACTATGCCGCGATCCGGATCCTGGACTACATCGACAACGCCGGCCGTGAGTTCAAGGATTTGAACCTCCGGGGTGAGCTGGCCGTGAGCAACCCGTTCCGCCTTCTCTGGCTGGCGGTCCACCAGGGTACCGGTGGTGCCAAGCCCCGCTTCTTCGAAGACATGCTCCACCTGTTCCGCCAGTTCACGGGCCGGAGCACCCATACGCCCCCCACCGGGGAACAGGTGGCAGCCTGGATGGACCGATACCCGTCCGGGCTGGACCCTCGCATCGTCAAGCTCAGGCAGGAGAACCGGGACCGGATCCTGGGGCTCATCATCGACCGCATGGATCGGGGCGAGATCTCCAGCCGGAAGTTCCGGTTCAGGGACGGCATGACCCGGGATGAGAAGCTGCGGCAGGCTTTGGAGTGGTGGGGCGACAAGGACTTCCACCTGACCTTCGCCGTCCGCTCCCCGGAGCTTTTGAACGAGATGCTCGGCGAGTCCCTGGACCCCGACACCATGAAGGTCCTCCACCAGGCCCGGGACGCGGGCGTGCCGTTCTTCGTCAACCCCTACCAGCTCTCCCTCCTGCACGTGCGGGTGCCCTACTTCGCCATCGGCGCCGACCTGGCCATTCGGTACTACGTCCTGTACTCGACCCAGCTCGTGGAGGAGTTCGGCCACATCGTGGCCTGGGAAAAGGAAGACCTGGTGGAACCCGGCAAGCCCAACGCCGCCGGGTGGCTCCTGCCACGCTACGACAACGTGCACCGTCGCTATCCCGACGTGGCCATCCTCATCCCCGACACCGTGGGACGGGCCTGCGGCGGGCTCTGCTCCGTGTGCCAGCGGATGTACGACTTCCAGCGCGGCCGCCTGAACTTCGAGCTGGACGAACTCCGGCCCACGGCCAGATGGTCGAAGAAGCTCCCGGAGCTCATGGCATACTTCCGGGACGACCCCCAGCTCCGGGACATCCTCATCACGGGAGGGGATGCTCTCATGAGCTCCGACGCCTCCCTGAAGAAGATACTGGACGCCATAGTCGAGATGGCCAGGGAGAAGCGGGAGGCCAACCGGAGCCGTCCAGACGGGGAGAAGCACGCGGAGATCGTCCGGGTCCGCCTGGGCACCCGGCTCCCCGTGTACCTACCCCAGCGCATCACGCCGGAGCTCACGGCCATCCTGGCCGACTTCAAGGCCGAGGCCTCTGCGGTCGGGATCCAGCAGTTCGTGATCCAGACCCACGTGGAGGCACCCATGGAGGTGACGCCCGAGGCCCGGGAGGCTTTCCGCAGGCTCATCTCCGCGGGCTGGACCGTGGGGAACCAGCTCGTGTTCACGGCTGCCGCGTCCCGCCGCGGTCACTCGGCCAAGCTCCGCCAGGTCCTGAACGACGTGGGGGTGCTGCCCTACTACACGTTCGTGGTGAAGGGCTACATGGAGAACAGCTTCAGCTACGCCCCAATAGCCCGGGTGGTGCAGGAAGAGGAAGAAGAGAAAGCTCTCGGTCGGGTGCCGGAAGAGCTGTGCGAGCGACTCCGGGACTTCCCCCTGAACGCCGAGCTCATGGCGGAGAACATCGAGGCACTGCGGAAGGAGGCGAACGTCCCCTTCCTGGCCACCGACCGGAGCGTCCTGAACCTGCCTGCCGTGGGCAAGAGCCTGACGTTCCGCACCATCGGGATCACACGCTACGGCCGGCGGATCCTGGAGTTCGACCACGATCCCACCCGGGCCCACAGCCCCATCATCGACCGCATGGGGAAGGTGGTCATCATCGAGTCCAAGTCCGTAGCCGATTACCTCGGGCAGATGGACGAGTTCGGGGAGGACGCCTCCGAGTACGAGGGCATCTTCGGCTACTCCCTGGGCCGGACGGAGTCCCGGATGCCCCTCTACGAGTATCCGCCGTACGACTTCCAGGTGACGGACGAGATGACCAACCTGCGCCTGGAGGAGGAGGAAGGCGGATCGGCGCCAGCCCTGGCGGAAAGCGGGGCCCCGCCCGCATGAACTCATCCTGGAGGCGGTCTCGGTTCTTACTCGACCCGTTTGAACCCCTGCTCTGAGTTGGCGAAGAAGTTGTTGTGGCCGTAGACGCGTGCGATGGTCTTGACGATGGCTCCCACCTCGCTGGCCAACTTCAGCGTATGATACAGCTCTTCGTCGTCCACGCCGAGCGTGCCTTTGTAGGCCAGGAACACTCTGAACGAACTGATGCCCGCCTGGGCGATCTGCCCGCTCCCGGCGATCTGCGCTCGAAGAAATGGGGAGCTCCTCGGATGTTGCCTCGACTCCAGTGGCCACCACATGTTCGTCCACTAG
>SLCC01000059.1 GCA_007126035.1 Gemmatimonadota bacterium | reverse complement strand
GTCGTTAAGCCTCGCAGCGCGGATGGTACTGCCCGGGAGACCGGGTGGGAGAGTACGACGCCGCCGGCCTCCAGTCACGACGAACGCCCCGGCGCTCACCACGAGCGACCGGGGCGTTCGTCGTGACTGGTGTCTGCGTTGGCTACCAGGTATCCAACAGGCTCCGGACGACATCCTCCAGGTTCCTGGCGCCCATGACGGCGCTGATCACGGCGGCGCCGGCGGCGCCGGTCCTGGCCACCTCTTGGATGTTGTCGTGGTCGATGCCCCCTATGCCCACGACCGGGATCTGGACGGACTCGACCACCTGTGCCAGTCGTCGAGTGCCTATGCGCTCATCTCCGAGCTCGGACTTGGACGTGGTGCCGAAGACGGCGCCGCAGCCGATGTAATCGGCTCCATCGCGTGCGGCCTGACGGGCGCGGTCCGGGTCGTCGGTGGAGGTACCGATCAGGAGGTTGTCCCGTCCGGCGCGGCTGGCGGCGGCGCGTGCCGCGGCGACGGGGAGGTCGTGCGGCCCCAGGTGGACGCCGTCGGCTCCGGCTGCGAGTGCCACATCGAGGCGGTCGTTGATGAAGAGGAGGGCCAGGTAGTCGCTGGTGAGGTCGCGGAGCCGTAACGCCTGCTGGTACAGCTGTGAGGCGGTGGCGTTCTTGTCGCGGAGCTGAACTGCTGGGGTGCCAGCGGCGAGAGCTCGGTGCACCACCTCGGCAATGGATCGGGGCTCGGCCAGCGCCGCGTCGGTGATGACGATCAGCCGGAGGTCGAGGGGCGGCGGGCTCACGGACGGGAGCTCTGTTCGCGTTGTGCCTCTCTCTGCCGTGCTTCCAGCTCTCGTCGTATGGCTGCCCGGGCTCTGTTGTGGTCTTCCAGGTGACGGTTGAAGACATGGCTGCCGTCGGGTCGCGCTACGAAGTACAGGTAGCTGACGTCCGCCGGTCTGAGCACCGCATCGATCGCCCTGGTGCTGGGTGACCCGATGGGGCCGGGCGGTATGCCGCGCTGGGTGTAGGTGTTGTAGGGGTGGTCCGCCACCCGGTCGATGTGGGCGTAGAGGAGCCGGTTCTGGTGTTCGCCGAGTGCGTATTGCACCGTGGGATCGGCCTGGAGCGGGTACCCGATTTCGAGGCGGTTGAGGAACACGGCGGCCATGAGCGGCTTCTCGTCGCTGATGAGAGCCTCCTTCTCGACGATGGAGGCGAGGGTGACCACCTCCCTCTCGCTCAGGCCAGCCGAGTCGGCCAGGGCGCGGCGCTCGTCGGTCCATATTCGCCGGTACTGCTGGACCATGACCTGGATGATGGCGTCCAGCGACGAGCCGGCGGGCACCACGTAGGTGGCGGGGTAGAGGTATCCTTCCAGATTGGGCCCGGGCACCTGGAAACGGGAGACCGAGGCGGTGTCGAGCATGTATTCGATGACGGAGTCGGGCTCCTGGTCGACCAGCCTGGCCAGCACGGCCCCGATACGCCGGATCTCCCAGCCTTCGGGGATGACCAGCCGGTCGGCGGCGATCCTGCCCGCCTTCAGGTCGTCCAGGAGCGTGTTCCATGATTTGCCCGGCGTGAACTCGTAGGTCCCGGCCTGGATGCTCTCCGTCCCGCCCACGAGCCGGCCGTACAGCCTGAACAGGGTGGCGGAGGAGATGATGTCATTGGCTGCCAGGGAATCGGCCACGGCGCGGAAGGGCGCGCCCTGCGGGACCACGATCCGCTGGGCAGGTTCGTCTTCCGGGGTGCCACCGCAAGCGACCAGTGCCACTGATGCTGCCACGGCCAGGGTGAGGAGCAGTCTACTGTTCATAGCCGGTCATGCAGTATCCAGGTAAGCTTGCAGGATCAGGATGGCCGAGGCGGCATCGACGCGCTCCTTCTCCTGGCGGCGGTGCTTGGGCAGGCCTATCGAGCGCACGGCGCGTTCGGCCCGTGCCGAGGTCAGGCGCTCATCCACGTAGGTCACGGGGATGCCGGTGCGGCTTGCCAGGGCAGCGCCGAAGGCGCGGACCTGGGCTGTCCATTCGCTCTCGTCCCCGGCCAGGCTGAGCGGCAGTCCCAGGACGATAGTGGTGACGTCGTGCTCCGCGGCCAGTCGTGCCAACTGGGCCACGGGCGGTCGCTTTCCCTTCCGGCGTTGGAGGGTGGGCAGCGGCTGCGCGATGGTCCCGGTGGGATCGCTCACCGCCAGACCGACGCGACGCTCACCGAAGTCGATGCCGAGCGTACGACCCAATTGCTACCCCAGCTCTGTCAGTGCGGTGTCCAGTCCTTGTCCCTGGCTCAAGCCGCTGTACAGCTCATCGAGTACAGCGGGCGCGCCGAAGACGAAGCGAGCACAGGGCTGTTCGTCATGGTGGTCGCACGGCACCTGCATGACGGCCATGTCCTGGCCTGCCACGCGTCCCAGCACGTTGGACAGGGCGCCGGTGGTGAAGGGGCAGGGGGAGTCGTGGGCGTGCGGCTCCAGCTCGAACCAGTCCGTGGCGGTCAGGGCACCCACGCCGGGATGGATCTCCTGGTGAGCCAGGGCGCCCCAGCCCAGCTCCCGTGCCACATGGGACAGGTGGTTCCAGAAGGTATTGGACGGGACGGTGCCGGGATCGTCGGTTCCCAGCATCTCCTCCACCCGCTGGAACAGGTAGTCTCCCGCGGCGTGCCCTGCTTCCTGTAGTGCCCTGGTCGCCGTTTCTCGACCGACCTCCTGGTCGAGGCGTTGCCTGATAGCGCGCATCGCGTCGCCCGGAATCATGATCTGGTTCTCGTTGGCCATGGCTCTCTCGTCTTCGGGTCCTTTCCGCATCAGGACGTGGTCTGTTTAGAACCCCGTAGTCGGGTGGGTGATTCCATCAGTCGGGTGATTCATTTCGTTCCGCCAGCTCGAGCAGCTCCACCTCGGTTATCTGCGGGATACCCAGCTCCGCCGCCCGATCCGCCTTCGAGCCAGGCCCCTCTCCTGCGACCAGGTAATCCGTCTTGCCGCTGACACTGCCGGCCACTCGCCCGCCGCGCTCCTCGATGAACGATTTGGCCGCGGTCCGGCTCAGCGTGGGCAACGTGCCGGTGAGGACGAACGTCAGTCCGGCGAATGGCTGCGTCGCCGCCCGCTCTACCGGCTCCCGTAGCTTCAGCCCGGCGCGGCGGAGTCGCTCGATCAGGTCGCGGTTGCGCGGGTCCCGGAGGAATGCGTACAGGGCGGCGGCGGTGGTCTCGCCGACGCCATGGAGGGCGGCTATCTGCTCCTGTTCGGCTTCCAGGAGCGTTTCCATGTTCCCGAAGGCCCTGGCGATTATCTGCGCGGCGTGTATCCCCACGTGGCGGATGCCCAGCGCCACCAGGAGCCGGGACAATGGTTGGTCCTTTGACGCCTGTATGGAGGCGAGCAGGTTGCGTGCGGAGACCTGGCCGAACCCGTCCAGGCGGAGCAGGTCCTCCTCGGTGAGGTAGTACAGGTCGGCGAAGTCCTTGACCAGGCCCATGTCCAGGAGCTGCTGTACGGTCCGTTCCCCGAGGCCGCGTATGTCCATGGCCCCACGTGACACGAAGTGGACCAGCCCCCAGTAGATCCTGGCCGGGCAGGAGCTGTTCGGGCAGTAGACCATGACCTCATCGGCAGGCTGTTCCAGGTCACTGTCGCAGGCCGGGCAGCGGTCCGGGGGCACGAACGGCTGCTCAGCGCCGGACCGCTCCTGCGTCATGGCTGCCACTACCTGGGGGATGACGTCGCCTGCCCGCTTCACCAGGACCATGTCGCCCTCGCGGAGGTCCTTGCGAGACACGTCCTCGAAGTTGTGGAGCGTGGCCAGGCGGACCGTGGCCCCGCCGATCTGCACCGGCTCGAGCACGGCGTACGGGTTGAGCGAGCCGGTCCGGCCCACGTTGATCCGGATGGCCTCGAGCCGGGTGGTCACAAGGTCCGGCGCGAACTTGTAGGCGATGGCCCAGCGCGGCTCCCGTTCTCCGACCACGCCCAGCTCGTCCCAGAGCGGAAGGGGCAGGACCTTGACCACCACGCCGTCGATCTCGTAGTCCAGCTCGGCCCGTGACGACTCGGCCGTGCTGGCGAAGTCGATCACCCGGTCCAGGTCGGCACACACGGCGCGCACGGGGTTGACCGGAACGCCCCAGGCCAGGAGCGTGTCCAGCACCTCCGCCTGGGTCCGAAGCGGCAGCTCCCGGCCAGTGGTGGGGTCGAGTTGCACCTGGAAGCCGAAGAAGCGGAGTGGTCGGCTGGCGGTGATCCTGGGGTCGAGCTGTCGCAGGCTACCCGCGGCAGCGTTCCGCGGGTTGGCGAACGTCGGCAGGCCCTCGGCGGTCCGTTGCTCGTTGAGCGTCTCGAATCCCGATAGCGTCATGTAGACCTCGCCGCGGACCTCGAAGCGAGGGGGGACGGGAATATCCGCCTTGGATCGCAGTCGCAAGGGGATGTCGCTGATCGTGCGGAGATTGACGGTCACCGCCTCGCCGAGCAGCCCGTTGCCCCGGGTGGCGCCCCGGACCAGCACCCCATCTTCGTAGAGCAGGGAGACCGCCGCGCCGTCGATCTTCAGTTCGGCCATGTACCCGGCGTCGCGCACCTCGGAGCTTATGCGAGCGTTCCGTCGCTCCCACGCGCGTAGCTCATCGGTGTCGAAGGCGTTGTCCAGGGAGAGCATGGGCGCCAGGTGTCGGACCTTCTCGAACTGTTCGGTCGGCTCGGCACCGACGCGCGTGGTGGGTGAGTCTGGCCGGTACAGTTCGGGGTGGTCCCGCTCCAGGACCCGCAGCTCCCTCAGGAGGCGGTCGTACTCGGCGTCGGAGATCCGGGGCGCATCCCGCACGTAGTACCAGTAGCTCGCTTCGTGGAGCTGCTCCCGCAGCTCCTCGGCTCTGCGCTCGAGTTCGACGCGGTCCGTCACGTCCAGTCCAGTCTGCCTGTGGGTCGGATCAGGAGTCGGCCAGGTCCGGAGTATAACTCACGACGCGGTTCCGTCCGGTCTTCTTAGCAGAGTATAGCGCCAGGTCCGCATAGTGGACCAGTCGGCGGGGGCTGTCGGCCTTGTCGTCGGGGTAGGACGACACGCCTGCCGACACCGTCATGCGCAGCGGCTCGCGGGCCTGGATGTCGAATCGCTGCTTCTCTACCATGTCCCGGACCCGCTCCGCGAAGGTGATGCCCGCTTCCCGGTCGGTGTCGGGTAAGATGACCATGAACTCTTCGCCGCCGTAACGGCCGAGCTTGTCGATCTCACGGGCCGATTCGCGCAGGATCTCCGCCAGCTCCTCCAGGACGCGGTCGCCGGCCTGGTGACCGTAGGTATCGTTCACTTCCTTGAACCGGTCCAGGTCGAACATGACCACCGATACGGGCTCGGTAGTTCGCCTGGAGCGCTCGTACTCGTCGGCCAGCAGCTCGTGCATGTGCCGGTGGTTGAAGAGGCCGGTCAGGCCGTCCCGTATGCTCAACTGCTCCAGCTCCCGGTTCTTCTCCTCGAGCTGGTCCTGGAGCCTCTTGATCCGGAGCATGGAGCGGACCCGAGCCTCCAGCTCCGGGAAATTGATGGGCTTGGTCAGGTAGTCGTCCGCCCCTGCGTCCAGCCCGGTCACCTTGTCCTCGGTGGAGTCACGGGCGGTCACCACGATGATGGGGATGTAGGCCAGGTCGTTGCGGGCGCGGATCCGTCTGGCGACTTCGTAGCCGTCCATGTCCGGCATCATGATGTCCAGGAGGATCAGGTCGGGGTCCACCTCCTGGACCTTGGCGATGGCTTCCTCTCCTCGCTCCGCCATTGCCACGTCGTAGCCACGGAACCGGAGCCTGGTCGAGATGATCTCCAGGTTGTCCGGGTTGTCATCGACCACCAGGATCAGCGCCGTGCTGTCCGATTCGCCGGGTCGGGGTGACGGCTGCGGGGCCCGGGCTGGTGCGTGACGGCGCTTTCGTACTGTGTCCGAGGTGGATTCCTTCATTACTTCCCACGCCCTTTGACCTGTCTCGCTCATCCATGGCTATGAGGCACCGAAGCCGGACCTCCCGGTTGGCAGGCTCCACGTGACCTTGACCCTCGAGCGAATGCATGTCCGGTGCCAGGCACGGTCCCTGACCCACCGGTTTGACTGCAGCGCCAACCGTGGCGTACTCTCCGGTCTCCCGGGCACGCTGGGGGTACGGCACGGGCGTTGCACCGGCAGCGCTGCGTCCGTCAGTCTACGTTCATCTCCGCAGAGGTGACCATGTATTACGAAGAAGAATCCACCGCGGTGAGCTTCTTTTCCGGCCTCATCGTCGGCGCGGCCATCGGCGCCGGTCTGGCCTTGCTGCTGGCGCCGCAGAGCGGCAAGCGGACACGGCGCCAGTTGATGAGGTCCATGGAAGGCTTCACCGATGAGGCCAGTGACCGGTTCGATGACATGAGCGACGAGTTGCGGTCGGCGGTCAAGAGCGGGCGCAAGAAGTTCAGCTTCTGATGGCATGACCGAGATCATCGGGAGAGGTCCCGACGATATCGTCCGCAGCTATCGGGAAGCGTTTGGCGACGACCGCCTGATCGTGGTGAGCAACCGGGAGCCGTACGAGCACCGGTGGGGCGAGGACGTGGGCGAGGTTCTGGTGAAGCGTCCGGCCGGCGGGCTGACCTCCGCACTCGACCCACTGATGCAGTCCGTCGGTGGTGTCTGGATAGCGTGGGGCAGCGGCGATGCGGACGCGGCGGTCGTGAACCAGGAGGACCGTGTGATGGTGCCTCCCGAGGATGCCCGCTACACCCTGCGCCGGCTCTGGCTGGACCAGCACGACGTCAACCGGTACTACCTGGGGTATTCGAACCAGTTCCTGTGGCCGCTCTGCCACTACCGCCCCGCCCTGACCCGGGTCCGGGCCAGGTACTGGGAACGGTACCGGCGGGTCAACCGGCGCTTTGCTGATGCGGTGCTGGATGAATCCCGGGGTGGTGGCGCGGCTGTCTGGATCCAGGATTACCATCTGGCGCTGGCCGCAGCGCACGTACGGTCCAAGCGGCCGGACCTGAGCCTGGCTCATTTCTGGCACATCCCGTGGCCGCCGGTGGAGATCTTCGAGGTCACGCCGCAGGCCGGGAAGCTGATGCGGGGGCTGCTGGCCAACGACCTCATGGGTTTCCAGCTCCCGTCCCATCGGAACAACTTCCTCCGTTGCGCCCTGACGCTGGTGGGGGCGGAGATCGACTGGGAGCGGCACACAGCCACGCTGGACGACCACACCTGCCACGTCCGTGACTTCCCCATCTCCATCGATATCGATTCCTTCGTCGAGGCCGCTACCCGTCCTGGCTCGGACGAGGCGGTAGCCCGGCTCCGGGACCGGTACTGTCCGAAGGACGGGCAACTGGGGATCGGCGTCGACCGTATGGACTACTCCAAGGGGCTGCCCGAGAAGCTGAAGACGCTGGACTTCCTGTTCGAGCGGTACCCGGAGTACCGGGAGCGGTTCACGTTCGTCCAGGTGGGGGTTCCGAGCAGGACGGACATCGAGGCCTATGACGAGCTGACCCAGAAGGTGGACCGGCTGGTCTGGGAGGTCAACGACCGCCACGGTACGCCGGGCTGGCAGCCGATCCATCTCATCAAGCAGTCACTGCCCGCGGAGCGGCTGGCGATACTGTACCGTGCCGCGGATGTCTGTATAGTGGCTTCGCTCCGGGACGGGATGAACCTTGTGGCGAAGGAGTTCGTGGTCTGTCAGACGGACGAGCGGGGCGTCCTGCTGCTGTCCAGGTTCGCCGGCGCGGCCCGGGAGCTCGGGCACTCGCTGCAGGTCAATCCGTACGACCCCGAGGACTTCGCCCGCATCCTCCGTGACGCTCTGGCGCTGAGCCCGGAGCGGCGGGCCGAGCTGGTCAGGGCCAACCAGGCGGAGCTCCGCAACATCTACGACTGGATGGCGGATATCTTCGACACCTGGGGCAGGATCCGGAACGGATCCGAGCTGGACCCGGTCGAGGAGCTGTCCTGAGGGTAGCGCCCCGGCCCCTACGCCGCCGGCGGTGGCGTAGAGGGACGGTCGTGCCCGGCGCGCTCAGCCGTCGGGCGGGATCCGGACCGTGTCGCCAGGGGTCGCCGGCCCCTCCCGTCGCATGCCCCGGAGCGGGGCGCCGAACAGGCCGGGCGCGTGGGCGTCGCACAGCTCAGTGGGCTCGGTATTGGCCAGGAACAGCTCCTCGCGGGCCGAGCCGGGGGGGCACCACTCGGTCAGGAGCTTTCCGGTCTCCCCATCGATGGTGGCCGTGGCGATCCCTGCCGGTCTTACCCAGTCGGACGGGATGGCCCGTGCGGCGTCAGGCAGCAGCCCGTTCTCATCGACCTCGGCGGTCGCGGAGCCGGTGCCGAAGTAGACCGACCTCATGAAGGACGCCCAGATGGGGGCGGCATACCCGCCGCCGGTGGCGCCTGCGATGATGTTCCGGGGCCGGTCGAAGCCGAGCCATGCCACGGCCAGGAGGTCCGGCGTGTAGCCGGCGAACCAGACGTCGCTTCCTTCGTTTGTGGTGCCGGTCTTCCCCGCGGCCGGCAGGACGTGAGGTACGTTACCCCGGTGCGGGTCACGGATCGAGCCGGCCGTGCCGGCGTTGACGACGTCCTTGAGCAGGTCGGTCATGATGTAGGCCACCTTCTCGTCGATGACCCGCTCCCGCTCAGGCTGGCTCTCCCATACCACGCGGCGGTCGGCGTCCTCCACGCGGAGGATGGGGCGAGGCTTGACCCGGTCTCCCAGGGTAGCGAACGGGGTGTACGCCTCCGCCAGGTCGATGGGCAGCACGCTGGGCACGCCGATGGGCAGCGACGGTACCCGGGGGATGTCCGTGGAGATGCCCATGCGCCGGGCATACTGGGCCACCGTCTCGAGCCCCACGTCCTCCCCCAGCTTCACCGCCACCACGTTCACGGAGTTGCGCATGGCGGCGCGCAGGGTCATCTCGCCGCGGAACTCGTTCGTGTAGTTGCGGGGCGACCAGACCGTGCCGTCGTCCAGGTCCACGTTGTACGGCGTGTCGAGTATGGTCCGGGAGACGGGTATCCCGCTGGCGATGGCGGCGGTGAAGACAAAGGGCTTGAATACGGAGCCCGGCTGCCGGCGGGCCTGTACGGTTCTGTTGAACTTCGACTCGCCGAAGTCCCGCCCACCGATCAACGCCTTCACCTCACCGGTGTGCGGGTCCATGGCCACGAACATGCCCTGGAGGTAGTGTGTGCCCGGGACGTTGGCCAATCGCTCGGGCAGGGGCTCGCCGTAGCGGGGCCCGCGGAATCCGGGCGTCTGCTCCACCCGCTGCCAGCCCTGCTCCATGGCTGTCTGGGCGGCCTGCTGCATCTGCACGTCCAGGGAGGTGTAGACCCGGAACCCCCTGCTGTAGAGGTCGGCGCCGAAGCGCTCCTCCAGGGTCCGGCGCACCCACTCGACGAAGTATGGCGCGATCCTGCCCGCGCCCCGGTCAGCCCGTGCCTCGGGCAGCGGCTCCTGCTTCCACCTGGCCGCCTCCTCCCGGGTGAGGTAGCGCTGCTGGGCCATCAGGTCCAGCACCAGGTTCCGGCGCTGCCGTGCCCGCTCGGGATGCTTGAGGGGGTTGAAGTGGGCCGGCCGGTTGATCACGGCCGCCAGCATGGCCCCTTCAGCCGGATTCAGCTCGGGGGCGCTCTTGCCGAAGTAGTTCTGGGCCGCCGACTCGATGCCGTACCAGCCCTGGTCGTAGTTGACCTGGTTGATGTACGCTTCCAGGATCTGGTCCTTGGTGTAGATCCGCTCCAGGTCGAGGGCCACGTGCAGCTCCTCCAGCTTGCGGCGGAAGCTCCGGTCGAAGCCCACCTCCTCGATGAACATGTGGCGGGCGAGCTGGAGCGTGATGGTGCTGCCGCCACCGGCTATCCGACGGCTGGTGACCAGGTTCCTGGCGGCGCGCAGGTATCCGCGGACGTCGTAGCCGCGGTGCCGGTAGAAGCGCTTGTCCTCGATGGCGATGAAGGCGTGGGCCACGTGGTCGGGCAGGCTGTCCACCTCGACCCTGGTGCGGCGCTCCAGGGCGAGCTCGTCCAGCAGGATCCCGTCGTGGCTCAGGATCTGGGTCGATTGCCTGGGCTGCCAGGTGTAGATCTGGGCGATGGAGGGGCAGTCGTAGCAGACCGTGCGCCACGCGCCCATGGCTCCGCCCACCGCTCCGCCCGTGAGGCCGAGCAGAGCGAGCCCCCCGATCACCAGGGCATGTCGCTTCCAGCGCGGGCGTGCTTGCTTCACCATGCTGCCTGCTACACCCGCCGGGCCTGCGGGTTCGCCTTTCTGTTTCGCTGTCCGGCCCGTTTGCTCGCTTCCTTCATCAGACCCAGTAACTCCTCGTGAATCGTCGTATTGCCAGCCACTATGGATCCGCCGGCCCGCACGTCCTGGGCGCCCTCCGCCGACGTCACCACGCCGCCCGCCTCCCGGGCGATCAGGGTGCCTGCCGCCACGTCCCACGGCGCCAGCCACAGTTCCCAGAACCCTTCGAAGCGGCCGTCGGCCACATGACACAGGTCGATGGCCGCCGAGCCGCCCCGCCGGATATCGGACGTGGCCAGCAGCACCGCCTCGAACTGGGCCAGGTACTCGGGCAGGCGGTCCGGGACCTTGAACGGGAAGCCGGTGCCGATCAGTGCTCGCCCTGGCTCCTCGATGGAGGACACGCGGATGCGCTCACCGTTCCGCCACGCGCCGCCACCGTGCCAGGCCCACCACTCGTCGCCTGACGCGCTGTCGACCACCGCTCCCGCCACCACCCGGCCCGCCACTGCCACCGCCACCGACGCCGCGAAGGCGGGATAGCCATGGAGGTAGTTGGTAGTGCCATCCAGCGGGTCGACCAGCCACAGGTGCTCCGTCCGGTCCAGCAGCGCCAGGACGGCGGCCGGGTCGCTTAGCTCGGTGGACTCCTCCGCCAGTATCTCGTGTCCCGGGCAGCACCTGCGTACGTGCTCCACCACCACCTGCTCCGCTTTCCGGTCGACACTGGTGACGTAGTCCGAGGCGCCCTTCTCCGCCCAGTCGGTGGGCGCAACCTGTCCGAGGTGACGCCGGTGTACCTCCCGCGCGAGCCTTGCCCCGTCCAGTGCGATGGCAGCCAGTTCCCTGGGTCCCATGGTTCGTTTGCCGTGATGCAGGTGTGCCCGTATCCTTCCGACCCAGGAGGGCCGCATGGCCGGCCATGTGGCCAGAACATAGCGACGGGTCGAGCCCGGGGACAGCGGGCGGCAGAGATTTTGCGCTGGCGACTGGCGGATTCCCCGGGTGTAGAGGAGGCGCTATGGCTAAGGACGACGCGGGCGGTGCGGGTGGTCAGGGCCGTCGGGGCGGGGTGCTGCTGCTGGTCTGCATGACCTGCGGCCGTGAGTACCAGTTCGAGGAAGACGAGCCGCCGCCCGAAGGTCTGTCGTGCGAGAAGTGCGGCGGTGAGGTGTTCCGTCGTTTCGATGACGAGGCGGTGCCGGACGAGGTGCAGTCGGAATTCCGGGAGGACACGGAGCGGGACCTGGACACCGATGACCCGGAGGGAGACGTCACCCGTACCGATCTCCATGATCTGAATCCGTGATGGCAGACAGACCATTCTTCCGCGGCTCCGCCGTTGCGCTGGTCACGCCCTTCGATGAAGCTGGCGTCAGTGACAAGGTCCTCCGGCAGCTGGTGCGGTTCCAGCTCGAGGAAGGCACTGCGGCGCTGGTGGTGTGCGGCTCCACCGGAGAGGCCGCCACCATGCTGGCCGAGGAGCAGCGCACCGCAATCGAGGTGGTGGTGGCGGAGGCCGGCGGGCAGGTGCCGGTAGTGGCTGGCTGTGGCGGGAGCGACACCGCCGCGGTGGCGGGCCTGGCGCAGGCGGCCCGGTTGGCCGGGGCCGACGGTGTGCTACTGAGCGCGCCGCCCTACAACAAGCCTCCGCAGCGGGGTCTGCTGTCCCACTTCCGGGCGGTCATGGACGCCGCCGATCTGCCCGCCATCCTCTACAACGTGCCCAGCCGCAGTGCCGTCGACATAAAGCCGGAGACGATCGCGGAGCTGGCCGCTGATGACCGGGTGGTGGGCGTGAAGGAGGCGTGCGGCGACCTCTCCCAGGTAGCGGAGCTGGCGGCGCTGGTGGCGGGCCGGATCTCGATCTGGAGCGGCAACGATGACCAGATCCTGCCCATCATGTCTCTCGGGGGGCAGGGCGTGATCAGCGTGCTGGCCAACGTGGCCCCGGCTGACACGCAGAGAATGGTGGCATCGTACCTGGAGGGCGACGCGGCCACGGCCACGGACCTGCAGCTCCGCTACCTGCCCCTGATCAGGGCCCTCTTCAGCGTCTCCAACCCGATCCCGGTCAAAACGCTGGTCGGCTGGCTGGGCTTCGATGTGGGGCCGCTCCGCCTGCCGCTGGTGCCGCTGACCAGCGCCGAGCGGGAGCGCCTGATCGACGCGGCCCTGGGGACGGGCCTGCAGCCCCGGCTGTAGCGCATGATCGACCTGGTGGTGTCCGGTGCCACGGGCCGCATGGGCCAGGCCGTGGCACGGCTGGTCCGGGAGGCGGCGGACCTGAGGGTAACTGGCGGGATCGCGCCCGACGCACCGGCGGACGGATCGGGGCAGCCAGGGTACCCGACGGTCGTGCCGGTCGAGGACGCGGCGGGCCTGGTCCGGCAATGCCAGGTGGTGATCGACTTCTCGGCGCCGGAACAGCTGGAGCGACTGGTCCGGCTCCACTCCGGATCCCTCGCGGACCGGGCCCTGGTGATCGGGACCACTGGCCTGGAAGCCGAGCTGGAGCACCTGCTCGACCGGCTGGCGGCGCGGGCGGCGGTGCTGCTGGCGGCCAACTTCAGCGTGGGTGTGAACCTGCTCCTTGGACTGGTCGAACAGGCCGCCCGCGCCCTGCCAGCCGCCGACTACGAAGTGGAGATAGTGGAGACGCACCACTCCCGGAAGGAGGATGCGCCCAGCGGGACGGCCCTGGCCCTGGGCCGGGTGGTGGCGGCGGCACGGGACTTGGAGCTGGACGCCGTGCGACGGGATGGCCGGGCCGGCAGGCCTGGCCCGCGGGCGGCAAGCGAGATCGGGTTCCATGCCATCCGCGGCGGCGATGTGGTGGGCGAGCACGAGGTCCGCTTCCTGGGTGCCCGGGAACGGCTCACCTTCGGACACACCGCCCAGAACAGAGACCTCTTCGCCCACGGGGCGCTGGTGGCAGCACGCTGGATCGCCGAGAAGGGTTCCGGTCGCTACACCATGGCCGATGTCCTCGGCCTGGTCCGCTGACCCACCAGCACTGACCAACACTCGGAGTCGATCAGTCATGGACTACCAGCAGATCCGCGACATAATAGCCAGTTCCCGGAAGAAGACACCGGTCACGGTGCACGTCCGCCACGACGGCGACCTTGATATAGAGCCGGACGACGAGCTGCTCGTCTTCCCCGCAGGCCCAGAGACCACGATCCTGATCGGGGAGTGGGACCGGGTGCGGGAGGTGCTTGACGGCGCCACCAATATCCGGTACCACCACCTGGAGAACGACCGTCGCAACTCGGCGATCCCGCTCCTGGACCTGAAGACGGTAGGCTCGCGGATCGAGCCGGGCTGCATCATCCGCGAGGGCGCCGAGGTGGGCGAACATGTGATCGGCATGATGGGCGCCGTGGTGAACATAGGCGCCGTGGTGGGCGACGGGACCATGCTGGACATGAATTGCGTGATCGGCGCCCGGGCACTGGTGGGGCGGGATTGCCACATCGGAGCAGGCGCCGTCCTGGCGGGCGTACTGGAGCCGCCCAGTGCGGAGCCGGTGGTGATCGAGGACGAGGTCCTCATCGGCGCCAACGCCGTGATCCTGGAGGGCGTACGGGTCGGAAAGGGCTCCGTCGTGGCCGCCGGGGCCGTGGTCACCAGGGACGTCCCGCCCATGACCGTGGCTGCCGGACAGCCTGCCCGTACGATCAAGGCGGTGGACGCGAGGACGAAAGACAAGACGGGGCTGTTGAAGGA
Source organism: Gemmatimonadota bacterium (assembly GCA_007126035.1). Classification (GTDB taxonomy): domain Bacteria; phylum Gemmatimonadota; class Gemmatimonadetes; order Longimicrobiales; family RSA9; genus SLCC01. Next base: position 125,587 of record SLCC01000059.1, on the reverse strand, counting down.
GTTGCGGAGGTTGAACGAGTAGGGCGAGCCTGTCGGCTCGCAGGGGGGCGAGCCTGTCGGCTCGCAGGAGGGCGGCCTGACGGCCGCAGAGGGCTCGCCTGGTGGGCTCGCAGGAGGGCGGCCTGACGGCCGCAGAGGGCTCGCCTGGTGGGCTCGCAGGAGGGCGAGCCTGTCGGCTCGCAGGAGGGCGGCCTGACGGCCGCAGGGGGCTCGCCTGGCGGCTCGCAGGGGTGGTAGTATGGAGGGCGGATCCAATGGTGCCTGATTAGATGACGGAATTTCTGGCGACGGACGTTGGCTGGCTGAGGTTGGACCTGCTGGCGCGGCTGGTCCTGGCTGCGGTGCTGGGCGGGATCGTGGGGGTGGAGCGGGAGTGGAGTGGGAAGCCGGCGGGGTTCCGGACGAACCTGCTGATCTGCGTGGGTGCGGCGCTGCTGACGGAGCTGTCGATCTCGGTGGCCCGTGCGGCGGACCCGTTCGCCATGGCGGACCCGGGTCGTATAGCGGCGCAGATCGTGAGCGGTATCGGGTTCCTGGGCGCGGGCACGATAATCCAGTCCCGGGCCGGGGTGGTGGGGCTGACCACCGCGGCCACGTTGTGGGTGGTGGCTGCCATCGGCATGGCGGTGGGCGCGGCGGCCTACGTCGAGGCGGTGGGTGCGACGATCCTGGTGGTGGTGGCGCTGCTGGTGCTGGGGCAGCTGGAGCCGTATCTGAGCCGGCAGCGTGACGTGGTCCTGCGGGTGACCATGGACCGGGACCCGAACACGATGGAGCAGGTGGACACGCTGCTGGGTGACCGTCTCAAGGTCCAGGTAATGGAGGCGGAGCGCACGGACAAGGAGGTCAGCATGACCTACCACATCTCCGGTCACATGGACCTGACTCTCCGCCTGGTGGACCGGCTCCTGGAGATCGACGGCGTCCGTATCGTGGTGCGGCGGTAGGCGATCAGTCATGTCCCGGCCGGCCACGGAGCGGAGGCGTTGATGCGGCGACTGGTGGTGGACCTCTCCGACGAGCGGCCGATCTTCACCCTGCCGGATCAGGTGATCGATACCATCCGTGATGAGCTGCCGGCGGATTGGCAGGTGGTGGTGGTGGACGCTCCCGCCAGCGGCGTGGGCGACGGCGGGCCGGCGTCGTCGGTAGCGGCGCTGGAGGCGGTGCGGGAGGCGGAGGTATACATGGGCTACGGCGTCCCGCCGGACCTGCTGCGCGCTGGGCCGGGGCTGCGCTGGGTCCACAGCGGGGCGGCCGGTGTCAGGGCGTCGCTTTCCACCGAGATGCTGGAGCGGGACGTGCTCTTCACGAACTCCGCCGGCATCCATGCCCCCCCGGTGGCGGAGACGGTGCTGGCCTACCTGCTCCACTTCGCCCGTGGCCTGGACATGGCCGCGGCGGCTCAGGCGGAGCGCCGCTGGTGCGCCGAGGAGCTGGGCTCCGCCGACTCTCCGGTCCGGGAGCTCGGCCATAGCACTGTGGGCATCGTGGGGCTGGGCGGTATCGGCGGCGAGGTGGCACGGCGCTGCACCGCCCTCGGAGCCCGCGTCCTGGCCTCCAGGCGGCGAGCCGCGCCGCCCGCCGGGTCAACAGGGCCCGAGGGCCCACAGCTCGTGACCGGACCGGCGGCGCTGAGGCGAGTCCTGGAATCGAGTCACTACGTGGTCCTGACCCTGCCTCAGACGCGCGAGACCAGCGGCCTGATCGGGGCGGAGCAGCTTGACTGGATGAGGAACGACGCGGTGCTGGTCAACATCTCGCGCGGCGGGCTGGTGGACGAGGTCGCCCTGCTGGAGGCGCTGCGACGGCGGCGTATCCGGGGCGCGGCACTGGACGTGTTCCGCAGGGAGCCACTGCCGCCGGACCACCCGCTGTGGGAAGCGCCCAACCTCCTGATCACGCCCCACACGTCGGCCTACACCCATCGTTTCTGGGAAAGGGAGACAGCCCTTATCGTGGACAACATCCGGCGATATATTGGTGGCCGGCCGCTGCGGAATGTGGTGGACAAACAGGCGGGGTATTAGTTTGTCCGCACCCCCGGATCCTCCAACCCTCAGGTGAGCATGATCGAGATTCTCAAGGCAGCCATTCAGCGGGGCGCGTCCGACATCCACATCAAGGCGGGCGACTTCATCCGGGCCAGGATCCAGGATGAGCTGGTCCCCATCACCAAGCAGAGGGTGCCGCCGGAGCAGACGAGGCAACTGGCCCAGCAGCTCCTGCCCGAGTGGGAGCGGGGCAACATCGACAAGCTCCGCGACTATGACTGCTCGTGGGGCGCCAGCGGGGTCGGACGGTTCCGGGTCAACCTGTTCCGGCAGCGGGGGACCATGGGGATCGTGATGCGAGTGATCGCCTTCGACGTCCCCAGCATCGAGGAGCTCGAGCTGCCGGCGGTCCTGAAGGAGATCTCCGACGCCCGGCGGGGTCTGGTCCTGGTCACGGGAGTGACGGGCGCCGGTAAGAGCACCACGCTGGCGGCCATGCTGCACCACATCAACCAGACCCGGTCCCGGCACATCCTGACCCTGGAAGACCCCATCGAATTCCTGCACCGGGACAACAAGAGCTCCATCACCCAGCGGGAGATAGGCACGGACACGGAGTCCTTCAACAAGGGGCTGCGGGCGGCGCTCCGTGAGGATCCGGACATCATCCTGGTCGGAGAGATGCGGGATACGGAGACCATCGACATCGCGTTGAAGGCGGCGGAGACGGGGCACCTGGTCCTCTCCACGCTCCACACCCAGAGCGCGGTCAAGACCCTGAGCCGGATCGTCTCGGTGTTCCCACGCGACGAGCAGGACATGGTGCGCGTCCGGCTGTCGGAGTCGATGGTGGCCATCGTGAGCCAGCGGCTCGTCCCCCGGAAGGACGGGCGGGGGCGGATCGCCGCGGTCGAGGTGATGCGGGCCACTGCTGCTATCCAGGACCTGATCCGGGAGGCGCAGAGGACGCACGAGATCACGGACCTGATCGCCGAGGGGCGAGAGCAGTACAAGTCCCAGACCTTCGACCAGCACCTGACGGAGCTGGTGGCGCAGGACCTGGTCGACTTCGAGATGGCCAAGGGGGCGGCAACCAATCCTTCCGACTTCGAACTCATGTTGAGGACCCTTGCCTGACGAACGAGCGTGGCTGGGCGGTCTCCTCGTCCCCGTCACCACCCCATTCGATCCGGTCACCGGCGACGTCGCGCCCGTCAGCTTCAGGGAGAACCTGCGCCGGTGGCTCCAGACGCCGATCAACGGGTTCGTGCTCTTCGGCTCCACCGGGGAGGGGGCCCTGCTGGATGAGGACGAGATGACCCGACTGGCGGATTACGCCCGTAGCGTGATCCCGTCCATGCGGCCCCTCGTCGCCGGCGCGGGAGCCGAATCCACACGGGCCGCCGTCCGGCTGGCCCGCCGCTTCGCCAGCGCCGGAGCCGACGCGGTGCTGGTCCACCCGCCCCCGTACTTCGGCGTCACGCTCAGCCCCGGCGCACTTCGGGACCACTACCTGGCGGTGGCGGACGGCTCACCGGTCCCGGTGATCCTGTACCACATACCCAAGTACACCCAGGTCACCCTGGAAGCGGGGCTGATGGCCGAACTGTCGCGCCACCCAAACATCGCAGGGATCAAGGACTCGTCCGGTGACATCAAGAGGTTCGCCGAGTTCACCGAGGCCTGCGAGAAGGGGTGCCGTCTCTTCGTGGGCAACGGCGCGCTGCTCTATACCGCCCTGGAGCTCGGGGCGGTGGGAGGCATACTGGCCCTCGGGCTGCTGGCGCCGGAGCAGTATGGCAAGCTCTTCGACCATTTCCGCGCCGGCCGGCTCCAGGAGGCGGGGACGCTCCAGCAGCGCCTCGCCCCCGCCCACAAGCAGATCGTGGCGGCGTACGGGGCACGGGGCGTCAAGGCGGCCCTCGATCTGATGGGGTGGCACGGCGGTCCGCCCAGGCCACCCCTCCGACCGCTCAACGAGAAAGAACGGGCTACCGTGGCCCGGGTGATGCAGGAGGCCCGGCTGATCTGAGCTCACAGGAACCGGGGAGCCCATGCCGTTCGACATCGAAGACGCCCGTGCCAGGCTTGCTGGCCTGGAGCGATTCCGACCTGGCGATCTCAGGCGGCGGATCGAGGCCCTCGCCCGGCCCCGCATGACGGGCAGCGAGGGAGCCGACGCGGTGGAGCAAGAGCTCCGGTCCGAATTCGAAGAGCTGGGGTACGAGGTGCAGGAGCTGCCCTTCTCCTTCTCCAACTGGCCAGGCCGCCTCGGCATATGCGTGGCCGGTGGGGCAGTAGGCCTGGCGGGAGCCGTGGGCGGCGGGCTCCTGGCCGCCGACCGACCGGTGGTGGCGCTCATCGTCCTGGTCCTGGGAATGGCCGTGGCCATGGCCACCTTCCTGGCGCTGGACACCGCCCTCCACAAGCTCCCCCGTGGCCGGACCGAGGGCCGCAACCTGCTGTTCACCCGGCCCGGGTCGCGGCCGGCCTGGATCATCATGGCACACCGGGACAGCAAGTCACAGTTCGTCCCCACCCTGGTCCGGACCGGGGCCATCACCGTGGGCGCCGTCGTCTGGGTAGCGCTGGTGGCCATGACGGTGGTCTGGTGGGGCGGCGAGCCGTTCCGGTCCACCGGCCTGGCCATACTGGGCGGGGCCCTGCTCTTCGCCGCAGGGCTGGCACTGGCCCTGAGCTGGGCGTCCAACGAGTCGCCGGGCGCACTGGACAACGCCAGCGGTCTGGCTGCCGTCCAGAGCGTGGCCGCCGCAGCCAGGGACAACGGTGACATCGGCTTCCTGATCACCGACGCCGAGGAGCTCGGGCTGGTGGGTGCCCGCCTGGTGGTGCCACTGCTGCCGCCGGTCCAGGGAATCATCAACGTGGACGGGCTCGATGATTACGGGTCGTTCATCGTGGCGGAAGGCTACGGCTGGCGACGGAGCGGCTCCGCGCCGCAGCTGGCGGCAGCCCTGCTCACGGCGGCCACCGCCCTGGACTACCCGGTGGAGCGCAGGCCTCTGCCCCGGTCGGTGCTGGTGGACCACATGCCAGTAGCGGCTGCTGGGATCCCGGCCCTGACGCTCCTGCGCGGAGGCTGGGCCTCCCTGCTGCGCGTTCACACGCCTCGCGACTCGGCGGACCGGCTCGACGGCACCGGCGCCGCCACCGGCGCTACGCTCCTCTACGCCGCGGTCCGTCTGCTGGCGGACGATGAGGGGTCCCACCTTGCGGGAGGACGAGCAACGTCTCCATAGTCTTCCACATGGACAAGCTGAAGCGTTGTACAGTGGTCGTAGGCGCCCAGTGGGGCGACGAAGGTAAAGGCAAAATCGTAGACGTTCTCGCTGCCCACGTTGACATCGTCGCCCGCTACCAGGGCGGCGCCAATGCGGGGCACACCGTCGACGTGGCCGGCGATGAGTTCATCCTCCACCAGATCCCGTCGGGCATCCTGCACCCCGGGAAACGCTGCCTCCTGGGGAACGGCGTCGTCCTCGACCTGGACCAGTTCTTCACTGAGCTGGACGGCCTCGAAGCCCGAGGCATCGATGCGGAGGCCCGCGTCGGGATCAGCGGTCGGGCCCACCTGCTCCTGGAATACCACAAGCGGCTGGACCGGGCCAGCGAGCAGCGGCGGGGGGTGGAGAAGATCGGCACCACAGGCAAGGGCATCGGGCCCGCCTACGAGGACAAGGTGGCTCGCCGGGGGCTGCGCGCCGGTGACCTCAGGGACGCTGCCCGGGCCGAGACCCTGCTCCGCCTGGCGGTCGAGGGGGCTAACCACCGACTCCGCGACGCCGGCGGCGAACTGGTCGACGGCGAAGAGCTCGTGGATACCCTGCTCGCGGCAAGGGACCGGGTGCTCCCCCTCATCACCGACACGGGTCAGGAGATCCACGAGGCGATCCGGCAGGGACAGCGGGTGCTGCTGGAAGGCGCCCAGGGCGCTCTCCTGGACATCGACCACGGGACCTACCCCTTCGTAACCTCCTCCAATACCACCGCCGCCGGCGCCGCCACCGGTACCGGCATAGGACCAACGGCCCTGGAGACCATCCTGGGCGTGGTCAAGGCCTACACCACCCGCGTCGGCAGCGGACCCCTGCCCACCGAGTTGGCAGCCGAGCTCGGCGACCGGCTCCGGAAGCTGGGCGGAGAGTACGGCGCCACCACCGGCAGACCACGGCGATGCGGTTGGTTCGACGCCGTCGTGGTACGGTACGGCGCCCGCGTCAACGGACTCACTGGCCTGGCCCTCACCAAGCTGGACGTGCTGGATTCCTTCGACGAGGTCCGGATCTGCACCGGATACATCATCGACGGCCAGCACCACCAGCACTTCCCCGATGACCTGGCCCGCCTCGAACGCGCCGAGCCCGTCCTCGAGACCATGCCGGGGTGGCGGTCCGATACCACACGGGCCCGGTCCCTCCAGGACCTGCCGCCTGAGGCCCAGGCATACATGAGCAGGATCGAGGAACTGGTGGGCGTGCCCATGGAATACGTGTCCGTCGGCACCCAGAGGGACCAGATCATCAGGGTCGGCACCGGCGTGGGCAAGGCCTGACCGGCAGGGACGACTTTCCCCAGAAATCGTCGCTGGTTCGGCTGGGGGTCGGCGTCACAACGTCAACGTGGCACGAAGGTTTGAGGTTTTCTGAGGGGTCGGAGGACAGCGCTTGTCACCCCCTGCGGAGGACTCGCTTCCAGCCGTCGACCGCGAGGGCATTGAGGTAGACCCGTGCCCACTCCGCTTCCCCCGACCCGTCCGAGACCACCGTGTGTCACGCTGTTGGAATGTTTGCGTCGCCCCGGGGCGGGCGAATAGCCGGATCGGCCGGACCCAGCGGAGTCGCCGGCCATGGGCCTTGAGAGATCCGCGAACTGAAGATACCTTTACAGGCTCTTTGGTTACCGGTTGGCGGCTCAAGGCCGATACCGGCCGTTTTCTCATGCACCGTGCTCGGGGATGTTCGACGAGCTTTCGGAAAAGCTGGACGGCGTACTAGGCCGCTTCAAGCAGCGGGGTCTGCTGACGGAGTCCATGATCGACGATGGGCTGCGCGAGATCCGTCGTGCCCTGCTCGAGGCGGACGTGAATTATCAACTCGCCCGCGATTTCCTGGACCGTGTCCGGGAGCGTGCCGTGGGCGAGCAGGTGTTGAAGTCGGTACGGCCGGGCGAGCAGGTGGTGAAGATCGTCCACGACGAGCTGGTGGAGCTGTTGGGCCAGGATCGTCAGGGGCTGGTCACGGCGCCCGCGGGGCCGACGGTGGTGCTGCTGGTGGGCTTGCAGGGTTCGGGTAAGACGACGACGGCGGCGAAGCTGGCGCGTCGGCTGGGGCGGGAGGGGAAGAAGCCTCTGCTGGCGGCGCTGGACGTGTACCGCCCGGCGGCCATCGACCAGTTGGAGACGCTGGGCGGCCAGGTGGGCGTGCCGGTCTTTTCCGACCGCCGGGAGCGGGATGTGGCGCGGCTGGCGGAGCGGGCGCTGGAGCAGGCGCGGGCCGATCGTCATCGTGCTCTGATCCTGGACTCTGCGGGCCGGCTCCAGATCGACGAGCAATTGATGGACGAGCTGCGGCGAGTGAAGTCGGCGGTGGAGCCGACGGAAGTGCTGCTGGTGGCGGACGCAATGACCGGGCAGGAGGCGGTCCGGATCTCGGAGGGTTTCCACGAGGCCCTGGGCCTGACCGGCGTGGTGCTGACCAAGCTCGACGGTGATGCCCGCGGTGGCGCTGCGCTGTCCATCAAGGGGATGACCGGCGTCCCCATAAAGTTCGTGGGCGTGGGTGAACGGGTTGACGCGCTGGACGCGTTCGATCCGCAGCGGATGGCGGACCGGATCCTCCAGCGTGGTGACGTGGTGGGTCTGGTCGAGCGGGCCCAGCAGGCCTTCGATGTGGACGAGGCGGAGCGGTTGCAGAAACGGGTGGCCGAGGAGGGGAAGTTCGACCTCCAGGACTTCCTGGGCGCCCTCCGTCAGATGCAGAAGCTGGGACCCCTGGAGGGGCTCCTGGGGATGATCCCCGGGATGGACAAGAAGATGCTCAAGAACGCCAAGGTGGATCCGAAGCGTCTGAAGCATATCGAAGCAATCGTGTTGTCCATGACACCGCAGGAGCGGGCGAAGCCCCAGATCCTGAACGGCTCGCGCCGTGCCCGTATCGCCCGGGGCTCGGGTCGCAGCGTCCAGGAGGTGAACCAGCTCATGAAGCAGTTCCAGCAGATGCAGAAGATGATGAAGCAGATGCGGAAGATGGGGCTGGGCGGGATGATGGGCGGTGGGCCCGGCGGCGGTGCGGGGGGCGGGTTCCCCGGGCTGCCCATCCCTCGTTGAGCACCAGTGGAATTCAGGGCGTAGACCGAGCGCCCGGCGGTGGCCGGGAAACTGTAACTGAGAGATACCTGAGACCGAGGTACACATGGCCGTGAGGATTCGACTCCGGCGAGTTGGCCGGAAGAAGCAGCCCTACTACCGCGTGGTGGTCATGCCCAGCACCGCGCCGCGCGACGGTTCCTACATCGAGGAGGTGGGGTTCTACAATCCTCGCACTCGCCCGGCGTACCTGACCATGGACCTGTCCAAGGTGGACGAGTGGCTCGAGAAGGGGGCCGAGGTCACCGACAGCGCCGCCTCCCTGATCCGCAAGGCGCGCAAGGGTGGCGATGCGTCCGTCCGGTACGTCGCGCCGGGCGAGGAGGCGCCTACGCTGAAGACGGCCAGCAGGCTGGAGCGGCGCCCGAAGGGCGACCGGGCGGCCCCCGAGGCGGCCCCCGAGGCGACCCCAGAGGCGACCCCCGAGGCGGCCCCCGAGGCGGCCCCCGAGGCGACCCCAGAGGCGACCCCCGAGGCGACCCCCGAGGCGACCCCCGAGGCGACCCCCGAGGCGGCCCCCGAGGCGACCCCCGAGGCGACCCCCGAGGAGGCGCCGGAGGTCGAGCCGGTGACGGATCCGCTGGAGGCGGCCGCTCCTGGTGCCGAGAAGGAGCCGCCCGCGGAGGCGACCACGGGCGAGACGAAGCAGGAGGTGGAGGCGCTGGCCCCGAAGAGCGGCAAGGCCGAGAGCACTGGCGCCCCGGTGGAGGAGGCGCCGCCGGCGTCGCCGGAGGAGCCTGAGGCCGGCGGTTCTGAGGCTGGTGAGTCGGAGGCCGAGACTGAAGAGAAGGCCGGGAAGGAGTAGGGCCGGATGGGCCGCGAGCCGGACCATCTGGTCGTGGGCCATTTGAGCAAGCCGCACGGCGTCCAGGGTGAGCTGCTCGTCTGGCCGCTGACCGATCGACCGGAGGAGGTGTTCGTGCCGGGCCGACGGCTGGTTGTGGGGACGGAGTCCGGCGAGGTCTCGGACCCGGGTTTGGAGTTGGAGGTAGAGGCGAGTCGGCCCTACCGGCGGGGTGTCCTGGTGCGGCTGGCAGGCGTGGTTGACAGGAGCGGTGCCGAGGCCCTGTCGTCTCGATACGTGCTGCTGCCTGTGGAGGAGCTGGACGAGCTGGCCGAGGGCGAGCATCACTACCATCAGCTTCTGGGGCTGACCGTGGAGACGACGGAAGGTGAAGTGGTGGGCCGGGTCCGGGAGGTGTTCGATACGGAGCCCAGGCACCTGCTCGAGGTGAAGGGGGCGGAGCGGGTCCACCTGATCCCGTTCTCCAGGGAGGTGGTGAAGGCGGTTGATGTGGAGGCTGGGCGCCTGGTGATCGACCCGCCCGAAGGGCTGCTGGATTTGTGACGGCGGGATCTGTGCGGATCAACATCGTCACGATCTTCCCGTCCTTCTTCCGGGAGCCCCTGTCCCTGAGCATACCGGGTCGGGCGGCGGCGGCGGGACTGGTGGATTACCGGGTGGTGGACCTGCGGGCCCACACCCACGATCGACATCGAACGGTGGATGACTACCCGTACGGTGGCGGGACCGGGATGGTCATGAAGCCGGAGCCGTTCTTCGAGGCGGTGGAGTCTCTGGAGCCGACGGGGCCGGTGGTGCTGCTGTCGGCTCGTGGCCGGCGGTTCGAGCACCGGGACGCGGTGAGGCTGGCGGTCGAGCCTGAGCTTACGCTACTGTGTGGTCATTACAAGGACGTGGACCAGCGGGTAGCGGACGGCCTGGCGACGGAGGAGCTGTCGCTGGGCGATTTCGTCCTGAGCGGGGGCGAGGTGGCTGCGCTGGCGGTGACGGACGCGATCGTGCGGTTGTTGCCGGGCGCGTTGGGGACGCATGAATCAGCGGCCTCGGACAGTTTCTATGACGACGGGCTGCTGAGCCCGCCTTCGTATACGAGGCCGGCGGAGTACAGGGGGCTGAAAGTCCCCGAGGTATTGCTGTCGGGCGACCACGCGCGGGTGGAGGCGTGGCGCCGGGACAGGTCGGAAGCGCTGACGCGGGAGCGTCGGCCGGATCTCTGGGAGCGACGCGAACGAGGGTAGCGTTATGGACATGGTCAAGCAGATCGAGAACGAGCAGCTGCGGGAGGGGCTCCCGAGCTTTGATCCGGGCGACACGCTCAGGGTTAACGTACGGATACGGGAAGGGGACAAGGAGCGGATCCAGGCGTTCGAGGGCGTCTGCATCGCGCGCCAGGGCGGCGGCGCCGCCGAGACGTTCACGGTGCGGAAGGTTTCTGGCGGGATCGGCGTGGAGCGGGTATTCCCCCTCCATTCGCCCATGCTGGAGTCCATCAAGGTGGTGCGCCGAGGCCGGGTCCGGCGGGCGAAGCTCTACTACCTGCGGGCCCGCAAGGGGAAGGCAGCCCGGATCCGGGAGCGGCAGCAGCGCTGAGCAGGCTCCAGGTGGTTGGAACCCGCAGGAGCGACCGGCGTCGGCGCCGCGGTGCGCCGTTGACGCTGGAAAGAGAGCTCTGGCACGACGGCGTGGAGTTGATTGCCGGAGTCGACGAGGCGGGCCGGGGGCCACTGGCCGGGCCGGTGGTGGCCGCTGCCGTGGTCTTCCCGCCGGAGAAGAGAGTTGCCGGCGTCGTGGACTCGAAGCTGTTGCCGCCCGCTATCCGGGAGGAGCTGGCGGTGGAGATCCGGCGGCGCGCTCTCTGCTTCGGCATCGGCGCGGCCAGCAGGCTCGAGATCGACCGGCTCAACATCCTGCGGGCCACCCACCTGGCGATGCGCCGGGCGCTGGCACGACTGCCGCTGCTGCCAGGGCACGTGCTGGTTGACGGGCTGCCGGTGCCGGAGCTGGGGCCGGGGCATACCGCCGTGGTGGATGGCGACGCCCGGTCCTTCACCATCGCCTGCGCGTCCATACTGGCCAAGACCACTCGGGACCGATTAATGGGAAGGCTTGCCAGTCGCTATCCTGACTACGGCTGGGACACCAATATGGGCTACAGCACCGCGGAGCATGTCGAGGCACTGGCCCTGCACGGACCTACACCGCATCATCGACGTAGCTTCGTGCCGGTTCAGCTCTCCCTCGAAATCGGCTGAAGGAGAGACCCATGCACAGCGAGCATCTCCAGAACGTCAGTCCCGGCCGGGTCGTGACCGGGTGGCTGGTGGCAATCGCCGTCACGTCGTTCGTCGCGTTCGGCTTCGTGCTGGTGGGGCTGTTGGGGGACACGTCGCCACACGACACCGCGTGGGCGATCACCGCCGCGGCAATCGGCTTCCTGGTGGGCGGCTGGTTCGCCGGCTACGGCGCCCTGGAGGCTCCGATCCTGCACGGGGTGGCCATCGGTTTGACCACCCTGGTGGTGTGGGTGGTCCTGAACCTCATTATGGTCATCGGGTTCAGGGGCGTGGAGTGGGAAGGCCTGACGGCGTCCACCACCGCCGCCGTGATCCTGACCCAGATCGCGGCCGCCGTCGCAGGGTGTTGGATGGGCGCCCGCGGAGCGCGCCTCCGGGCCACGGAGCTCAGTGGGCCCGGCACAGGGGTGCGGGATCGGGCCGAGGAGTGAAGCCGCGGATTGATGCGGCACCTTCCAGCCGCTACAATCAGGCGGGCCGGTAGCTCAGTTGGCAGAGCAGTGGACTTTTAATCCAACGGTCGTGGGTTCGAGTCCCACCCGGCCCATTGTCACTCCCACGAACCAGCTCACCGGCCCCTTGCCAGTCCGTGCGGTATCCGCTCCCCCGTCTCGTAGTCCAGCACGGGTAGCTGGAGCGACTGGTGCAACAGCCGAACCACATCCCGAAGGTCTTCTGCCGATTCGGCCTGGATCGTGACCGGGCTCGGGTTGATGCCGTGCGGTCTGCCGTCGATGGTCTGATCATCTTCGTAGAACGCTTCGTGGACGCCGTACGTGGCCCCGTCGTGATGCGGTCGCTTCACCACCCGATAGTTCCAGAAGCCGCTCATCGGACCTCCCCCAAGGATGAGCCTTCGCCGCCAGCAATCCCGCTGGCCCCATCCATATGTGCCAAATCCATGGACGAAAATTTCGTCCTGAGTTGCGGCGGGCACGCGCGCAGCAGGCGGTGCACCAGCCGGCGTCGTGCCGGCGCCGTCCTCCACTATACTATAGCTATGGCGTTTCGTGGTGCCCGGGCGCAAGCTTCTTCTTCGCCCGGGGCCCGTCCTCGTCACTCGGCTTCTGCCGCCCGCTGCCGCGGCCGGACGCCTATAGGCGGGCCGGGCATCTCACCGCGGCTGTGTCAGGTGAATCCCGACTGGCCCGATTTGTCCACGTCCGGTAAGTTCCTGTGCCATGGGTAGATTTTCCTCTCTTCTGACGGCGCTCGGGGGTCGGTTCCGTGGACTTCCCCGTGGGCTGAAGGTGGTGGCCGGGGTGGGCCTGGTGGCTGTGTTTGCCGTAGGCTCGGTCCTGCTGTACCGGACGTACGAGTTCGTGGAGCACGACAACCAGTTCTGTCTCCAGTGCCACCTGATGCGTGATCCGTACGAGCGATTCGCTCGGAGCGGCCATCGTGACCTGGGCTGCAAGGCGTGTCATCGACCTGGCATCGTCGAGCGGAGCACCATGGGTCTGGCGCAGGTGGTCGAGCGACCGGAGGAGGTCCGGGTACACGCGCATGTTCCCAACGAGGTGTGTGCCGAGTGCCACATCGAGGGTGACCCCGAGCAGTGGCGTCACATTGCCAACACGGCGGGGCACCGTATCCACCTGGAGTCGGACGACCCGGTGCTGCGGGGGTACCAGTGCGTGGAGTGTCATTCCACGGGCGTGCACGAGTTTGCTCCCACGGATCGGACGTGTGGCCAGGGCGGGTGTCACGAGGGCCTGACCATAGAGCTGGGTCGGATGGCGGAGATCACGATCCACTGCGCCACCTGTCACGAGTTCACGGCGCCAGTTCCCGAGGAGGCCCTGCCGGTTGAGGTGGCGACGTCGTTGCGGCCGCAGGCGGCGGAGTGCATGAGCTGTCATCAGATGCGGCTCCTGCTCACCGACTTCCCGCCGGACGAGCCTCACGACGCGGCCTGTGGCGCGTGCCACAACCCCCACGTGCAGGAGACGCCGGCGCAGGCGGTCCAGACGTGCGCCACGGCAGGCTGTCACGAGCGGCCCGCGGATCTGTCTCCCTTCCACCGGGGTCTGGGCGTGGGCGTGCTGGAGGATTGCAGCGCTTGCCACGAGGCGCATCGTTTCCGTATCCCCCACCAGGGGATGGACTGCCTGGCCTGCCATACGGACATCTACCAGGACGCTCCGCCCGGCCGACTTGGTGCGCAGCCGTCTCCACATCCTCAGCCCACCCCGACGCCGGTATCGAACCGGCCGATGGTCGCCAGTCACCCCGCTGGTCCTGGCGGGTGGGATGGCCCAGGCGGGCCGTACGGGTGGTCGAACGGCTCGTATTCCCTGGCGGGACCGGGCGGGCTGGCTGGCGTGGTGGGGCCGGAGCGGAAACGGACGGTGTCCGCGCTGCACGCGCCGCAGCAGGTAGCGCCGACGGCGCCGGCGCCGACGCGGCAGCCCGCGGTCATGGCAGGTGACACACTCAGGTTCTGGCATGCCCAGCACCGGGGGGTGGAGTGCACGGCCTGCCATTCGGTGCGGGACCGGCACGGCGCGGTCACGGTTACCAGCCTCCGGGATTGTCGCTCCTGCCACCATACGGAACCGGAGGCCACTCCCTGCGTCCAGTGCCATGACAGGGGCGCCGTGCGCCGGCTGAGCATGCCGGTGAGCCGGGTCATGGACATCCAGGTGGGCAGGCTGGACCGGCCTCGCCGGACTCTGCCTTTCGATCATGCCAATCACATGCAGTACGACTGCCAGCGGTGTCACACCGCCGGGCTGGCCCTCAGCGCAGCGGGGCTCAACTGCGCCACCTGCCACGCGGAGCATCACCAGCCGACGGTGTCGTGCATGTCGTGCCACCCGGCGCCGGCGCAGGACGCCCACGACCTGAACGCCCACCTGGGCTGCGCAGGCGCCGGATGTCACGACGCGGCGCCCGCAACGGTCCAGGCGGTGCCCCGGACCCGGGACTTCTGCCTGGTCTGTCACCAGGACCTGGTGGACCACCGGCCGGGGCGCAACTGCGTCGCGTGCCACGTTCTGCCCACCGGCACAACATGATCATCAACGTGATGAGGCGCATATGAAGACGAGAGGCCTGTTCGCGACCGCTGCCGCCGCGCTGGTCTTGGCCGGTTGCCCCCAGCCGGACGACCAGCGCACCGAGACCATCACGGATCGGGACGTGCTGACGGCCAGGGCCGAGCTGCACCCGGCGGCCGCCGCCGCACTCGACAGCGGGAACATCTCATACCGGGAACGGGACTACGAGCGAGCCCTGCGGCACTACCATGAGGCCGTGGAGATCCACGGGGACCTGGCGGCAGCCTGGTTCGGCATCTACATGGCCCAGATGGCCCTGGACAATCCGGAAGCGGCCGAGGCGGCCATGGAGCAGGCCAGGATGCACGCGCCGGACGCCTCGCTCATCCAGCCCGACCCGGACATGCCCGTGCCACCCGATCACCCCGCGCTCCCCGATACGCTGCCGTGAGGACCCGCTGGCTCGCCGTCGTCGCCCTGGCCTCGGCAAGCGCGGCTCTGCCCGCCTGCGAGGCGCCAGGCTACGAGCCGCCCGAGGCGGAACGGCGTATCGAGCTGGCCGACTCCCTCTATTCGCCCGCACTCTTCGATACCATCCAGTGGCCGTCGGAGGAGCAGAGGGCCACGGCCGGCAATCTGGTCTATGCCGACTTCTGTCGCCGCTGCCACGGCCCGGTGGGCGAGGGTGGCGTCGTGGAAGTGGCAGGTCAGCAGATCCCGGTCCCCTCCCTGGTCGCCGCCGAGTGGCGGCTCGCGGCCGATACCGAGGCAGTGCGACAGCGGATCTTCACCGGGCACGTGGGCGGGATGCCGAGCTGGGGCATCAGTCGACTGACGCCCCGGGAGATCGACGCGGTGGCGTTCTACGTCCAGGAGCTGCTCCGACCCGAGATGCTCGAGGCCCCGCCGCCGGTGGACTGGGGCGGCTGAGGCGTGCGCGGAATCGCGCACTCGGCCGCGCGAATCCGCGCGGTCAGCGACGGTGTCGGGCTGTCACCGGCGGTCGGTCCAAGGCCCGATATTGTTGTGGCCCAATGCTTTAGGTCTGGTTTCGCAAGTTTGGCCCCGGCCTTGTAATAGAGGCTTAGCGGAGAGCAACGCCCGCGGTGCCGCGGGCCTCACGCGGAGGGCGATAGATGTCTACTACGAGGACGGACGAGAGGAAGCAAGGAGGGCCGCTGGTCCTGGGGGTCGGCCCTGTGGGCAAGCTTGCGGTGAGTTGGGCTGTCGCGGGTGGGATCCTGGTGGGAGGTGTGGTGGTGGCGGGGATGACGCTGGCCGGTCAGTTGAGCGGCTTTGGTCTCCTGATGACGGCCACGGGTCTGTTCGGGGTCGGCGCCGGCCTGGGCTTCATTCATGGCGGTCTGCTCGGCTATGTGGGGCGTCCGGCGGAGGTCACACGGCGTGACGCAGTTGCCAGTCTGGCCATGGGTGTGGTGTACGCGGTGCCGGCCCTGTTGTTGAGCTGGCTGGTTTGTGGCTGGATAGCCATGACGTCGGTTGCGCTGTACACGGGCAGGGTAGCGGGACTGATCGGCTGCGGAGTGGCCTGGCTGGTTGGTGCGGCGCTGCTGTACGTGGGCGCGGAGCAGGGCTGGTCGGCACTGCGGCGCCTGTACGGGAGCTGGTCCAACGCCCGGGTCGCCACGTTGCTGGTGGCGGCTCTGTACGGCGGGTTGCTGGCGGTGTTCGTCTCGGAGCGTCCGCAGCTATGGGGTCTGCCGGTGCAGGTGACGCCTACTGGCGCGGTGTTGCTGGCGACTGCGGTGACGCTATGGCTTGCCGGCCCGATGGTAGGGTTGTCGCTGGCGCTGCTGGACCGGCTCCCGGTGGCGCGGCCCGCGATGACATTCGGCGGGCGGGGCAGCGCGCTGGCGAGCATTGCGGTTGCGCTGACGGTGGGAATTGTCCTGGCGCTGATCGCGCTGCCGTTCTATACCGCCGCGTACGGCGTGAGCACGGGTGGCATAGCGGGCGTGTTGAGCGGCGCCCTGGTCGACGAGGTCCTGTTCCGCCTGTTCCTGGTCACTGCGGTGGCCTGGGTCGGGCTCAGGGAGTTCGGTTTCACTGAAGCGAAGGCGGTGGGCGTTGCCATCGCGGTGGCCGCGGTGGCGCAGGTGCTGATATACCTGCCTGGCGTGCTGGCGCTCGGTCTGCCGTCGACGACCACGCTGCTGGCGTTCTTGCTGGTGACGGCGGTGGTGCCGGCGGTGGCGTTCGGTGTGCTGTACTGGCGTCAGGGGTTCGGCACGGCGTTGGTGGCGCACGCCACGGCGCTGGCGGCGCTGTTCCTGATCGCCGGCTGAGTGCGGCGGTTGTTTGGGTGGGGGTCCGCCTGAGGTGGCGGTGCTGGTAAAGGCCGCTGCCTCAGGTTGTATTATCTTTGTGATCGGTAGCATTTCAAGAGGTCATCCGCGTGCTGCGGCGCGGTCCTGGTCCGGTGTTGGAGGGACGATGAGGGGGATCCGGCGGCTCAGAGCACAGCCGCTTCGGACGAAGCTGATCATCACGGCTGTGGGTACGGCCGTGATCGTCTTCGCTGTCGTCTCCTCTTTGACGTTCAGATACTGGCACCAGGAGTCGGTAGCCGCGGCGGAGCAGCAGGCCCTGCTGGCGGCCGCGTCGGTGCGATCGGCGGTGGAGGCGGGCCTGACGGCCCGGGACTATGGTCGGGCGCGTCGCGCATTGCTGGAGCTGGTGCAGTTGGAGTCCATTGTCGCGGCACGTGTCTTCAGTCCTGCCGGTGTGATCATCGTCTCGACAAATCGGGAGGAGGAGGGCCAGCGGCCAGCCGGTATCTGGATCCCCGCGCCCCGGGACATACCGGTCGGCGGCGCGGCGCGGCTCACGACTGACGGAGATCTGGTCAACGCGTTCCTGCCGCTGCGTGCCGGTGGTGCTGCGTTCCTCCAGGTCGACTTCTCCCTTGCGCCGCTCCAGGCTGCCATGGACCGGGCCGCTCGTCTGGGCCTGCTCCTGCTGGTGGGGTCACTGGCGGCGGTGATCTTCATCGTTGCCACTATGCTCGAGCGGGAAGTGATGACGCCCATGGAGCGGGTGGCCGGTATCCTGGGTCCGAGAGACCGACCTGGTCAGCGCCATGTGGACCTTGCGGATATCGAGGCGTCCGTATCGGACCTGTTGCGCAAGGAGCGGGAGGCGGCGAGGGTGGCGGCGGAGCAGGAGGCCCGGCTGGCGACGCAGGCTGGTTTTGCACAGGTGGGTGAGATGGCTGCGGAGATGGCGCACGAGTTCAAGCGTCCACTGGCGTCGATCCGTTCCGCGGTCTCCCTTCTGGAGCAGGAGTACCGGCTGGACGGTCCGGCCCAGTCGCTGTTGTCGGCAGTGGACAACCAGCTGGGCAAGTTGACGGAGACCATGCAGGACCTATTCGCCCTGGCCAAGCCGGTGGAACTGGAGGACGAGCGGGTGGACCTGAGGGACACGGTGGACAGCGCGCTGGCCCAGTTGGCGGGGCTCATGGACCTGGCGGGCCGCCGGGTGGAGCGGGGTTACGGTAGTGAAACCCCGATTGTCTACGGGGACCGGCACCGCCTCGAGCAGGCGGTGCTGAATGTGATGCTGAACGCCATGGAGGCCATGGATCCCGGTGGTGTGTTGGCCATCGGAATCGAACGGGAGGGTGACCGCGTGGTTCTGGAGTTCAAGGACACCGGGCCCGGGATCCCGGAGACGGAGATCGAGAAGGTGGTACTCCCGTTCTACTCTACGAAGCCGGCGGGCACGGGGCTGGGCCTACCGCTGGTGGCGCGGGTCGTGGCGGCGCATCGAGGGGAGCTGGACATCAAGAGCGAGGCCGGGGTGGGGACGACGGTGAGGATCGCGCTGCCGGAGAAGCCCCGAGCGGAGACGTCGGGGGGGGAGGGGGAATGACGAACGCTCGAGTCCTGATCCTGGAAGACGACGATCTGCTGCGGCAGGTGACGGCGGAGCGGTTGGAGCGGGAGGGCTACACCGTGGTCACGGCGGCGAACCTGGCGGAAGGCCGGCAACAGCTCGAGCAGCAGATCCCTGACCTGGCGCTCCTGGACATCAAGCTTCCTGACGGTGAGGGGACGGAGCTCCTGGAGGAGTTGACCCGTTCGGGTGACACTGTCTGCGTGATGATGAGCGCCCATGCCACGGTCTCGTCGGCGGTAGGGGCGCTGCGTGCAGGGGCGGTGGACTACCTGGAGAAGCCGTTCAGCTTCGACCGGCTCAGCGCCACGATCAAGGGGGCGCTGGAGCGGACGCGGCTGCGCCGGGAGGTCCGGGCCCTGCGCCGGGGGGTGGGCGTCGGAGAGGACATGGTGGGCAGCAGTCCGGCCATGCAGGAGGTCTTCGAGCTGGTCCGGCGGGTGGCCCCGGCGGACAGCACCACGGTCCTGCTCGAGGGTGAGACAGGGACGGGCAAGGGTCTGCTGGCCCGGTCGATCCATCGGGCGAGTCAGCGGGCGGAGGGCCCTTTCGTGAACGTGACGTGTTCGGCACTGGCCGAGAGCGTGATGGAGTCGGAGCTGTTCGGCCACGAGAAGGGAGCGTTCACCGATGCTCGTACCATGAAGCGAGGGCTGGTGGAGCTGGCGGAGGGCGGCACCCTGTTCCTGGACGAGATTGGCGAGATAGGGCTCCGGCTCCAGGGCAAGCTGTTGCAGTTCATCGAGGAGAAGCGGTTCCGGCGGGTGGGCGGCACGAAGGACCTGGTAGTTGATGCCCGGGTGGTGACGGCCACGAACCGGGACCTGGAGGAGGAGGTGGCGGAGGAGCGGTTCCGGGAAGACCTGTACTACCGGCTCCGGGTCTTCCCGATCAGGCTGCCGCCACTGCGGGAGCGACCGTCGGACATACCGGCGCTGGTGAAGACGTTCGTCGAAGAGTTCAACCGTCAATTCGGCAAGAAGATCAGGGATATTGCGCCGGAGACCATGGCGGTGCTGAAGAAGTACCCGTGGCCCGGCAACGTGCGGGAGTTACGGAACATGATCGAGCGTACCGTGCTCCTGGCGGACGGGCCTGTGCTGACGCCGGACATGCTGCCAGCGCAGTTGGCCGGTGGTCAGCCGTCCCGGGAGCCGGCGGTGGAGCTGGGAACGGAAGGGCTGGATTTCGAGTCGCTCGAGCGGAGCCTGCTTGAGGCGGCGCTGCGGCGGGCCGAGGGTAATCGAACGGAAGCGGGGAGACTGTTGGGGATGAGTCGACACCAGGTACGTAACCGCCTCAAGAAGTACGGGCTCGAAGAATGAGGGTGACATTGAGGTTGTTGGCGATGGCGCTGATCATGGGGCTCGTGCCCGCGGGCCTGGAGGCCCAGGCCGTGCTCGAGTGCCAGCGCTGCCATGGTGAGCTGGAGCTGCTGAGGCAGCATACCCGGACCCTGGCGGATGCCCGGCGCATGCTGGTTCTGCCGGAAGAGTTGGCGGCGTCGGCACACGGCCACATGACGTGCACCGACTGCCATGCCGGCTTCGGCCGGTTCCCCCACCCTGCCGCCGCGCGCACGACCGGGTGCGCGGACTGTCACGAAGCCGCGGAGCAGGAGTGGCGCAGGAGTGCCCACGCGGGGGTCGAGGGCGAGGAGGCGAGGGAGGTGGGCGAGGTGGTGACGTGCACCCAGTGTCACGGTGTGCACACGGTAGTTGACCTTGAGCGGCTGGCTGAGGGGCCGGAGCTGGCCCGGCTGAACGAGCGCTGCACCGCCTGTCACGAGCTCCAACGCCTGTCGCCGCCGGACCCGCACCGGGCCGCGGAAGGGGTAGGCTGCCACTCGTGCCATTCGGCGCACGAGCAGTTGCCGCCGGCTGACCCGGAATCACGGATGGCTGCCCACAACCAGCCGCAGTTCTGCGGTGCCTGCCACCAGGAGGCGGCAGCGGCGTGGGTGAACGACGTGCACGGGCAGGCGCTGCTGGCCACGCCACCCGAGGACTTCGACCCGCGGCGCGGGATTGGTCCGCCCACCTGCTCCACCTGCCACGATGCCCACCCCACGGCGGTTGCGGGGGAGCGGGACTTCACTGTGGCGGCGGTGGAACGCTGTGCGGAGTGTCACCCGCACGCGGCTCAGACGTTCTTCGGCACTTACCACGGGAAGGCGACGGCCCTGGGCTCGGTCATCGTGGCGACCTGCGCCGACTGTCACAGCGCGCACCAGATCTTCCCGGCGGACGACCCGCGATCCACGGTGGCCGAACAGAACCTGGTGCCGACGTGTGCCGCCTGTCACCCGTACGCACGGCCGGCCTTCGTCCTGTACGACTCGCATCCGGAGCCGTTCAACCGGCACCGGAACCCGGCCATATTCTACTCGTTCTGGTTCATGAACTCACTGCTGATCGGGACGCTGACGGTGTTCGGTCTGCACACGCTGTTCTGGTGGGTCAGGATCAAGGTCGACGAGCGTCGCGGCATCTTCCACGGGCCGGGCCACAAGCATGGCCCGGGGCAGGGGCAGGGGCAGGGGCAGGGGCAGGGGCGCGTGAGGGGAGAGGGAGACGAGCATGAGTAACCATATCGTGCACCACGAGTACGGGGATGGGGGGGTCCCCCTCGATGCTGCTCAGCGAGGGCGGGGCCCGTTCATCTGGCGGTTCAACCTGTTCCACCGCCTGACGCACGGCTTCGCCATCATCTCGTTCTACACGTTGATCCTGACGGGTATCCCGCTACGGTTCGCCTGCGCGCCGTTCGCCGAGCCGCTGATGCGGTTCTGGGGTGGTGTGGAGCAGGCGGGGCTGATCCACCGCACCGCCGCGGTGTTCATGGTTACCTACACCTTCGTCCACATCGTGTACATGACGGTGAAGCTGGTGAGGACCAGGGACAAGCGGCGGATGCTGTGGGGCTCCGACTCGCTGCTGCCTCACCCGCAGGATGCGCGGGACTTCCTCCAGCAGTGGAAGTGGTACTTCGGGAAGGGGGAGCGGCCGCGGTTCGGTCGTTATTCCTACCTGGAGAAGATGGACTACATGGGTGAGGTGTGGGGTTTCGTGATCATCGGCGGGTCGGGCTTCATGCTCTGGTTCCCCGAGTTCTTCGGCCGGTGGATGCCGGGCTGGATGTTCAACGTGGCCACCATCTTCCACGCCTATGAGGCCATGCTGGCCGCGGCGTTCCTGTTCACGATCCATTTCTTCAATGTCCACCTTCGGCCCGACAAGTTCCCGCTGGACGCGGTGATGTTCACGGGCCGGGGAACCCTGGACTACATGGAGGAGGAGCATCCGGTCATGATGGACCAGATCGAGGCCGTGGCGCACGAACCGGTCTCGCACAAGGCCATCGCCGACCGGCGTGCGCCGCCGCCGACACGGACACAGACCATGGTGGCAGCCATATTCGGCTTCGCCGCCTGGGGCGTGGGACTTGCCACCATTGGGATGATTTTATGGGCCGCTCTCTGCTGATCGCTGCGCTGGTAGTCATGGTCGCGGGCTGCGACGTGGTCGAGCGCGACCCGGTCGACCCTCACGCGGACCTGGCGTGCGCGGCCTGCCATCAGGGGCCCAGGGGCGAGCGCGGCCGGGCCATGGTGCCGGAGGCGACGTGCACCTCGGCGGGCTGTCACGGTGACCGTGGGCCGGCCGAGGCACGCTTCGGGACCGTGACGTTTCCGCACCGTGATCATGGTCATGGCAGCCCCGTGCCCATCACCTGCTCGGGGTGTCACACGCATGACCGAGGCGAGGAGCCCATCCGCGCAACGGTGGACGCCTGCGCACTCTGTCATGTGGGTCAACTCACGGGCGCGGAGCCGCAGGAGTGCCGGTCCTGTCACGTCGATCCGGATCACAGCATCCTGACCAGCCAGGGCGTGGCCATATCCCATTCGCAGCTGCCCTGGATCGAGATCGGTTGCGTCCGTTGCCATTACGATCTGGTGAGTCCGGACGTGGGGGTGAGCCCGCAGACCTGTCGCCAGTGTCACACGGACCTGGAGCGCTTGCAGGCCCGGGCGGTGGGCCTGGACCTGCACCCGGTCCATTCGGGCCTGACCTGCACCGCGTGCCATACCAGCGATATCCACCGCATGGAAGCCATGAGCTCGGCGGTGGACCTGGTGTGCGCCGACTGCCATCAGGAGGCGCACGGACAGGCGCTGCCTCGGCCGGGCGTGCCGCCCGCGGAGTTCTGCACCGATTGCCACGTGGGTGTGCACGCGCCCCAGCAGCGCCTGTTGCTGGGCATCCGACCTGACGGCCGGACCATGCCCGCAGAGCATTTCGTGGTGGGGATAACGTGCCGTTCGTGCCACATCCCCACGGCCCGGACGGCGGAGGCGCCGGGCGATGCGATCCGTGGCCAGGCGACGGCGTGCGCGAGCTGTCACGAGCGGGAGTACGAGCGGATCCTGACCTGGTGGATCGACGGGGTGGACGTACGGATGGCCGCGGTGCGGCAGTACCTGGATCGGGCATCGCTCCAGCTGGTGGAGCCGCCGGACACGTCCACCATCCTGCTGCGGATGTCTGCGGAGATGATCGGCCTGATAGCGGATGCAGGCGGCCAGCACAACCTGGAGCTGAGCGATCGGCTGCTGCGGGAGGCTGTTGTGGGCGTCCAGGATGCGTATCGGCTGGCGGGTCGATCACCGCCACCCCCACCCGACCTTGGCCGGGTGCCCCACAGCGGCTTGTGCACTTACTGTCACTACGATCCGAGGGAGCCGTGGAACTTCGAGGCGATGGCGGAAGACTTCCACGAGAGGGTCCTGAGGTTGGGTCAGTAGGCCGCATGGGGGGTGCAGCGACTTGCCACCGCCTGTTGACAGGGATTAGGCTTCCCCGGTCCGTTTTGCCGCGATCAGGGAACCAGCCTTGAGCACAACCAGCGAGCCGCCTTTGGACGGGACTCCGTCGGATCATGCAGCGACAGCCGACGGGTCGAGTGCCGGGTCGGGATCCGCCGAGGTCGCCGAGCCTCTAGCGGAGCGGTTTGCGCTGTATGCCTCGCTCCTGGATGCGGTCCTGGCTTCCACGAGCGACGGCGTGTTGATCGTGGATGAGCAGGACCGGGTGGTCAGCTACAACCGTCGGTTCGTCGAACTCTGGGCTATCCCTGACGCGGTGCTGGCGGAGCGCTGCGCTGACCAGGCGCTGGCTTTCGTCGCCGACCAGCTCGATGACCCGGAGGGGTTCGTAGAGCGGGTGCGCGCCCTGTACACCGACCAGGACGGGGACCCTGACTGGCCGGAATCCGACACGCTCAGGCGGCGGGATGGCCGGTTGATAGAGAGGCGCTGCTGGCCTCAGGAGGTCCATGGCAGGGCGCTGGGCCTGGTCTGGACGTTCCGGGACGTGACGGAGCAGGCCCGAACCGCGGCGGCGCTGGTTGCCAGCGAGAGGCGATACCGCTCGCTGATCGAGAACGCCCTGGATTTCATCACCATACTGGCGGCCGATGGCACGATCACCTTCCAGAGCCCGTCCGTCGAGCGAGTGTTGGGTTACGCGCCGGAGGAGCTGGTCGGTCGATCTGTCTTCGAGCTGATACATCCTGACGAGGTGGGCAGGGCTCGTCAGGTCTTTGTCCGGCTCGACGACGGCAGCGGTGCCTCTGCGCCTGTGGAGGTGCGTTTCCTCCATCATGACGGGTCATGGCGGATCCTGGAGGCGGTGGTAAAGGACCTGCTCGGCGACCCCGTGATAGGCGGGCTGTTGGTGAACGCCAAGGACGTGACGGAGAGGCGGCGGGCGGAGGAGCGTCTGCTCCACGACGCTTTCCACGACCGTCTGACCGAGCTTCCGAATCGAGCGCTGTTCATGGACCGCCTGGCCCAGCTGGTGAAGCGGGGTCGCCGGCCGGAGCCACCCGGCTACACCGTACTGTTCCTGGACGTGGACCGTTTCAAGGCCGTCAACGACAGCCTTGGCCATAGCGCTGGTGACCAGCTCTTGATGGGCTTAGGGGCACGGCTGGAGCGGTGCGTCCGCCCCGGTGACACGGTGGCGCGGGTTGGGGGCGACGAGTTCGCCCTGCTAATTGACGGCATGGCCACGCCCAGCGCGGCCGAGCGTCTCGCCGACAGGATCCATGCTGCCATGGAGCGCCCGTTCCCGATCGCGGGTCGGGAGGTCCATGCATCCGTCAGCATCGGGGTCGCTCTGGGCAAGCAGCACTACGACAAGGCGGAGGACGTCCTTCGCGACGCGGACATCGCCATGTACCGCTCGAAGAAGCTGGCGCGGGCGCAGACGACGGTGTTCGACAGTACGATGCGGGAGCAGGCGATAGCGGACCTCGAGCTGGAGACCAGCTTGAGGCTCGCGGTGGAGCGTCAGGAGTTCGTGCTGCATTTCCAGCCTATCATCTCTCTTCGTGACGGCTGGCCGGTAGGGTTCGAGGCGCTGCTCCGCTGGCGGCATCCCGTCCGGGGCCTGCTGGCTCCCGACGCTTTCCTGGTTATGGCAGAGGACACGGGCCTGCTCGTGCCCATCGGCTGGTGGACACTGGAGGAAGCGGCGCGCCGGGCGCGGGAATGGTGGCGCCCGGAGCTGGGCCGCCCATACGTGGCGGTGAACCTGTCTGCGACCCAGCTCGCCCAGCCAGACCTGGTCCGTCAGGTCAGGGGCGTCCTGGCCCGCTCCGGTGCTCCTCCCGAATCGCTGCGGCTGGAGTTGACGGAGAGCGTTGTCATGGACCAGGCTGAGGAGACGGCGCGTACCCTGGAGCGGCTCCGGACACTCGGCGTGTCGTTGTTGATAGACGACTTCGGGACCGGCTACTCCTCCCTCGGCTACCTGCACCGGTTCGCCGCTCAGGCGCTGAAGATCGACGATGCCTTCACGGCCCGTGTGGGCCCCAACGGTGAGGACAGCGAGATAGTGAGGACCATCGTCGCGCTGGCTGACGAGCTGGAGATGGAGGTCGTGGCGGAAGGAGTGGAGACGGCCGACCAGCTGCGGATCATGCGGATCCTGGGCTGTACGTCCGCCCAGGGCTATCACTTCAGTCGAGCCGTCGACGAGGCGGAGGCGGGGACGCTCGTGGAGAGGGTCTGGGAGATCCACTGAGCCCGCGCGCTGAGGCCAGGGCTCGGGCGCAGGGAGTAGATTCCCCCACCGGCGACTGCGGAGGCTCCCGACTGACCTGGCACCGGAGTTGGTGCTACTCTGTGTCGTTGTGCGGTCGTCGGGCAGTGCCCGCAGCCTCGTGACAGCTCAGGTCTTCCCATCAAATGGCATCCACTGGAACGGAACAGCGCGGAAGTGCCCGCGGCGGCCTTGTCGGAAGGCTGCTGCGGTTGCCGCTGTTCTACAAGATCCTGGTTGCGAATGCCCTGATCGTCCTGTTCTTCGCGCTGCTGGCCACGGTGCTGGTGGCGCGGATACCCGGTGCTGAGGGCGCGGTGGGCGTGCTGCTCGTCCTGGCGGTGGTGGCCGCCATGGTGAGCGTGGCGGTGAACGCGGTGATCATCCAGCTGGCGCTCGAGCCGCTGCGTCTTCTGCAACGCACGGCTCATCGGGTGGAGCGTGGCGACATGGACGCCCGGGTCCCGGCATCGAGGGTGGCGGATCGGGACATGGACCGGGTCACGAGCGCGACCAACCTCATGCTGGATCGCTTGGCGGACTATCGACGCCGTCTGAGGGAGGTGGCGGCTCGTGCGCTGAACGCCGCCGAGGAGGAGCGGCGTCGTATCTCCCTGGAGCTCCACGATGACGCGTCGCAGCGACTGGCGGCGATCCTGATGCGTCTACGGATAGCGCGCAGCGTTGCGGACACCGACGCGAAGGACGCCATGCTGGAGGATGTGCGGCGGGAGCTGGCGGAGACGGCGGATGGCCTGCGTCGGTACGCGCAGGGGCTGCGGCCACCCGCCCTGGACGAGCTGGGCCTGGGCCCCGCCATCGAGTCACATGTCAGACACGTGGCGGACGCGGCGGTGATGCCGGTGGAGGTACGCACCGAGGGGGTAGGGCGGCTGGAGTCGCCGGAGGCGGAGCTGGCGCTGTACCGGATCGTGCAGGAGGCCATCACCAACGCTCTGCGCCACAGCCGTGCGAGCTGCTTGGCCGTCACCATCGAGCGCAGCAACGGCGCGGTGGTGGCCACCGTGCAGGACGACGGCGTGGGCTTCGATGCGGAGGCCATACTGAGGGCGCCCATGGGGGAGCACGGCCTGGGCCTGTTCGGCATGCGGGAGCGTGCGGAGTACGTGGGCGGCCGTGTCGAGATAAGGAGCGCCCCGGGCCGGGGTACAACCGTACGTGCGGGCGTGCCCATTCACGGGGCTGGCGGGACGCTGCCGGCCGAGCTCGTGGCAATCGATATGGCGGAGATGGACTGAGGGCTCAGTCCTCTGCCCGGAGCAGGCCGGTCTGGAGCGCGAAGCGTACCAGCTCGGAGCGATGCCTGAGTTGGAGCTTGTCCATGATCCGGCTCCTGTAGGTGTCCACGGTCTTGGGGCTGATGAACAGCTTTTCCCCGATCTCGCTGGAGCTGAAGCCTTCGGCTGTCATGGCGAGCACGTCCCGTTCCCGCTCGGTCAGCTTGCTCAGGGGTCCGCGCATCTCGTCGGCGTCGGCATCCTTGTACCGCTCGAGCAGCAGCTTGGCGGCGCTCGGGTAGAGGAACACCTCGTCACGGGCTACGGTCCGTATGGCGTGGGTCAGGTCCTCGTCGGCGCTCGTCTTGCGGACGAAGCCGCTGCCACCCGAGTCCAGCACCGGGAGCAGGAACTCCTCCTCGGCGTGCATGGTCAGGACCAGTACCTTGGTCGCTTGGTCCATGGCGGCGATCCGCCTGGTGGCTTCCATCCCCCCCATTCCGGGCATGGACAGGTCCATGACCACGATGTCTGGAGAGAGCTCCTTGACCTTCTTGATAGCTTCCTCCCCCGTCTCCGCCTCACCCACCACCTGGAGGTCGGGCTCGGCATCGAGAAGCGCCCGCAATCCGGCGCGCAGCACACCGTGATCGTCGGCCAGGAGGATCTTTATCATCTTCGGCATCATCGCCCATCCCCAACTCGGTCCATATCAGCGCGCCACCTGCGCCCGTTCCGGGTACTACAGTAGCGCCGTTTCTCACTTGCCACCACCTTCTCAATCCATCTGCTCGCTCATGGCGGGTATGGTGAAGGAGAAGACGGAACCTACACCGGGCTCGCTGTCCACCGCCACGGCTCCGCCGTGGGCCTCGGTCAGGCCTTTCACTATGGCGAGCCCGAGGCCGATCCCATGGCTACCCTGCTGGCTCGCCTGCCAGAACCGGTCGAAGACGTGGGGCAGGTGCTCGGCAGGTATTCCCGGTCCCGTATCACGGACGGAGAAGACCACCGCGTCATCCGCGGGGTCGGCGGTGACGGTGATGGTGTCACCTGGGGAGGCGTGCTTGAGCGCGTTGCCGATGAGGTTGGACAGGATCTGCTGGACCCTGTCCGCGTCCACCAGCACGGTGGCGGGCACCTCTTCGTTCACGCGTCCGATCACCGAGACGTCCTGCTCACGAGCCACATCCCTCAGGCAGCGGACCGCCTCGTCCACCAGCCTGTCCACAGCCTCCCTGCGGCGGACCAGGCGCAGGCGTCCCGTCTCGATCCGGCGGACCTCGAGCAGGTCCCTGATGAGACGCTCCATCTGGAGGGCAGCGCCGCGGATACCATCGAGCTGCGTGCGTGCCTGCTCCAGGTTGCCGGCCTCCAGCAACCGCTCCAGCACCCGGGCCGAGACACGGATGGCGCTGAGCGGGTTGCCCAGGTCGTGTGAGACGATGCTCAGCACCTCGTCGCGGGCGGCCACGGCCTCCCGGGCCTGCCGGTACAGGCGTGCGTTGTCCACGGCCAGGGCGGCGCGGCGGGCGAGCTCGGTGGCCAAGAGTCGGTCATCCGCATCGTAGCGACGGTCGGCCCGCGCGGAGAACAGGCCGAACGCACCCAGCGTGCGGCCTCGAGCGATCAGCGGCACCACCATGAGGGACCGGGGCTCGAGGCGGCGCAGCGTGGCCAGGTGCTCGGGGCTCGCGGCTATGGCCTCGAGGAAGGAGTCGGACACGTTCTCGATGAGCTCCGGCTCGCCGGTCTCCACCACGGTCACTGACGGGTGGGCGCGGGCCGCCTCGGGCGGGAACTGTTTCAGATCCTGGACCATGGGGTCGAGGGCGGGGTCGGCGTGGGCGGCCTCCGTACGATGGAGCCGGCCGTCCTGCAGCACATCGATCACGCACCAGTCGGCCAGGTGCGGCAGGGCCAGGCGCGCGAGCCCGGCCAGGGTGGTCCGGTAGTCCAGCGAGCGAGCCAGCACGGCGCTCGAGTCCGCCAGAAACCGTTGCGTCTCCTCCGCCTTCTTCCGGTCCGTGATGTCCCGGAGCACTACCGTGTAGATCCGGCCCGTGGGAGTGTCCAGACGGGAGATGGAGGCTTCCGCGGGGAATTCCTGGCCCCCCTTGCGGAGGCCCGCTATCTCGCGCCGCTCGCCCATCCGGCGGGCCGCATCGGCGCCAGCCGCGAACGCCTGCATGTGGGCGCGATGGAACTGCCGGAACTGCTCCGGGATGAGCATCTCCAGGTGCTGGCCGCGCACCTCGTCCCGATGGTAGCCGAAGATGTCTTCCGCGCCCCTGTTGAAGAGGATGATGCGCTGGCGCTCGTCGATGGAGATGATAGCGTCGGCAGAGATCTCGACCATCCGATCGAAACGTGCCCGCAGCAGGCGCAGAGCCGCATCGGTGCCGGTGGCGTCGTCGACCTGGTCGCGACCGATCAGCAGGCGGCGCAGCCTGGATAGCAGTGTCACTGTGCCTTTGGGTTCCTCATGACTTGCCGTAAAGATAGAGGAATCCGGGTCCACGGTCGAGCGGCGGCAGTTGCTGATCTCGCACGCGCAGCCGTGTGGACCGGGAGTTGCTCTTGCACGGCGGGTAGCCGGGTCGGCGGCCGTCTGAAGGTGGTAAGAGAGAGGCGGTGGTGCGGAAATGGGAGTTGAGGAGAAGAGCAACGCTCGCAGAGTCCAGGAGCTGCGCCTGTTCGCCCGGGATACGCCCGTGCTCCCGATCCTGGTGCAGTGGGATCCGGACCCGGACGGCATGGCCAGCGCCGCGGGCATCCGTGCGCTGCTGCATCGCACCGACGACGCCAGCCCCATAGTCAGCCTGGGTCAGGTCACGCGACCGGAGAACCGGCGCATGGCCGAGCTGCTGGGCATCCAGGTGACGCAGGTCACTGAGCGGGAGTTGAACACGTTCCGGCGGTTGATCGCGGTGGACATGCAGCCGCAGCCGGCGACTTGCCGGGCTCGGCTGGCGGTGATCGACCACCACCCGCCCCCCCCGGGCTACACCGCGGACTTCGTTGACATCAGGCCGGACGTGGGCGCCGTGGCCACCATGGTGACCCAGTACCTGCGGGCGAGCGGCTCGGGTATCAGCGTGGCCCTGGCCACCGGTCTGCTGTACGGCATCCGCACGGACACGGACGTCCTCAGGCGGGGCACCTCTGGGCAGGATGTGGAGGCGTACGTGTTCCTCCAGGAGCTGGCGGACGAGGACCTGCTCCGGCGGATCGGACGTCCCTCCTTTCCGCAGGAGGCGGTGACGGCGGTGGGGCAGGCGCTGACAGGGCTGCGCCGGGAGAACGGCATCGCCGTGGCCTACCTGGGACGGCTCGCTGCGGGAACGGCCCACGTGCTGCCGAACCTGGCCGACTTCTGCCTGTTGATCGAGGGCGTGTCCTGGTCTGCGGCAGGTGGCCTGCTGGGCGACGAGCTGGCGGTCAACGTCCGTCGTAGCGGCGGTAGCGGGGGCGGGACGGGGGCGGGGGAGGTGGCGCGGTCGCTGGCCCAGGAGCCTGGGTTGGGTGGCGGCCATCACGCCATGGCCAGGGTGGTGTTCCGACCGGGCGTCGGCTACCCGCTTTCGGATGATCCTGGCGATCCGGCCACGGTAGAATGGCTGCTGCGGCGGGTAGCGGGCGCGGTGGAAGCGTTGCGGGCGGTCAGATGAGTCCCAGCATGCGTCGCATGAGGCGGAGGAACCGCGCCGCCTCGATGGCCGTGCCGGGGGATGGGATGCGGCGTTCGCCACCGGAATGAGCGAAGAGGGAAGTGACGCCGCTGCTCGCGATCCTGTCTGCCGGCAGAGCCCGTCGCAGGCGAACCATCTCCGTCCAGGGGATCAGCCTGTCGCCCCTGCCGTGGGCCAGGAAGATCGGCACTCTGATCCGGCCGAGATACGGCGCCGCGTCCAGGAGCGGCTCGCGCCTGATCGCGGCCTCGAGCATCCGGTCCACCAGCGCCTGGAGGTGGGTCCGCTGGCTGGCGCTGAGGGTGACGTCTGTGGCCGGCGCGATGAGGTCGAACACCTCCCGGTCGCCTGCGGACAGATCCTCGCGGAGTCGGGCCTTGAGCGGGTCGAGCCGTGGATCCCAGGACATGATCCTGCGCCGGGCCGCCTCTCTGGCCAGCGTCAGGAAGCGAGGTGCCAGCCCTGGCTCGCCGTTGAAGTCGTCGAGGAGCCCCAGGTAGCTGCCCGCCAGGATCCAGCGGCCGTAGGGATCGGGTGAGGCGGTGTACGATGTGCCGTCGAGCTCGTGTTCGCCCAGGAACATGAAGCGGGAGACGGTGCGGATGTCGGCATAGCCGCCCCATGCCGCCACGCCGGCCAGGTGCCCTTCCAGCGCCGGGTCCGTTGCGGCGATCAGGGCCTGGGTGGCCCCGAAGGAGAACCCGATGGCACCGATCCGGCCAGGCTCGGTCAGGCCCAGGGCGTCCAGCTCCAGCACCGCCGCCTTGATGGTGGCCACCGCCGCGCCCGGTGCCACCTCCAGGGCCCGCCATTCCGGGATGTCAGGCACCAGGACCGCGGAGCCGGCCGCGGCCAGCGCCCTGGCCAGCCGTTTCAGAGACTCGTGGTCCCGGCCATGGTGGGTGAGCCCGTGGAGCGTCATCCAGCCCGGGAGCGGGCGCCCGACGTGGCGGGGCCGGTAAAGGGAGGCGGGGAGCGACTCGTCTCCCCGCCGGTAGGTCATCTCCTCGACAACAACCGCCGCTCTTCGTGGGAACAGGAACTCTCGGGTGAAGCGGGCGGTGGCGAGCATGGCACGCTCAGTAGCTGGCCACCTCCCGCACGGCGGCCAGGACCCGGTCGGCGTCGGGGAGTATGACCGCCTCGAGCTGCGGTGCATACGCCACCCAGGTGTCCAGGCTGGCGACACGTTTCACGGGAGCGTCCAGCCACTCGAAGAGATCGCTGGCGATGCGGGCGCTGATCTCGCTCCCGATGCCCCAGCTGAGAGAGTCCTCGTGGGCGATCACCACCCGGTTCGTCTTCTTGACCGACCGGGCTATGGTCTCCATGTCCAGGGGGCTCAGGGAGCGGAGGTCGATGACCTCCACGCTCAGACCGTCCTGCTCCTCAGCGATCCGTGCCGCATCCAGGGAGCGCTTCACCACGGCCCCGCAGGTCACCACCGTCAGGTCCGTGCCCTCCTTCACCACCCGGGCCTTGCCCAGGGGGATCATGAAGTCGGGGCCAGGATACTGGCTCTTGTTGTAGACCTGGCGATAGAGGTGCTTGTGCTCCAGAAAGATCACCGGGTCGTCCGAGCGGATGGCCGTCCGCAGCAGCCCGGCGGCGTCCAACGCCGTGGAAGGCAAGACCACCCTCAGGCCGGGGGAGTGGGTGAAGAGCGTCTCGCCCGTCTGGCTGTGGTAGATGCCGCCGCCCTTCAGGTACCCGCCGTAGGTGACGCGGACCACCACCGGCGCCTTCCAGGAGCCGGCGCTCCGGTAGCGCATTGTGCCCAACTCGTTCCTGAGCTGCATGAAGGCGGGCCAGATATAGTCGAAGAACTGGATCTCCACCACCGGCTTCAGCCCTCGCAGCGCCATCCCGATGGCGCGGCCCACGATGTTGGCCTCCGCCAGGGGCGAGTTGAAGACGCGCAGCCCGCCGAACTTCTGCTGTAGCCCCCAGGTGACCTTGAAGACGCCGCCCTTGCCCTTGCACTCCTCCAGGACCTCCTCCCGGCTGGCATCGGCCACGTCCTGGCCGAAGATCACCATCCTGGGGTCCCGCGCCATCTCGTCCCGTAGACACGAGTTCAGGAGGTCCACCATGGTGGTCTCCGAGCCCTCGAACCGGGGCGAGTCCTCCGTATCGAAGTCCGACGAGGTGGGGTCCACCTCCTCGGAGTAGAGGAACCTCATGGCCGTGTCCGGCGAGGGCTGGGGCTGCTCCAGGGCCAGGTCCGCCGCCTCCTGGACCTCGGCCAGCACCTCCCCCTCCAGGGCGTCCAGCTCCTCGGCGGTGGCCAGCCCCTGCTCCTCCAGGTGGGCGCGGAACCGGGCCAGCGGGTCACGGCGGGCCTCCGCCTCACGTTCCTCCGCGGTGCGGTACGCCCGCTCGTCGTCGGACATGGAATGGGAGTAGGGCCGCACCACGTGGGCATGGAGCAGGGCCGGGCCCTTGCGCTGCCGGCAATGGTCGATGGCCCGCTCCGCCGCCGCCAGGCTCGTCGGTACGTCGGTGCCGTCCACCTCCTCTATGTACAGGTCAGGGAAGTTCCCGACCAGATTGCTGATCTTGCCGCCAGCCGTGTTCACCTCAACCGGGACAGAAATGGCGTAGCCGTTGTCCTCGACCAGGAAGACCACCGGCAGCTTCAAATTCGAAGCGGTGTTCAGCGCCTCCCAGAACTCGCCCTCGGAGGTCTGGCCTTCGCCCGTGGTGCAGAGGACGACCTCGTCGTCCTCGAACGACTCGATCCGCTCCCGCAACTCCTCCAGCAGGGACGCCCGCCACGCACCCTCCGCGGTACCTACCGCCTGGAGGTACTGGGTCCCCGTAGGTGACGACGTGCTGACGATCCGAAGCTCCCGATGGCCCCAGTGCGACGGCATCTGGCGCCCGCCGCTGGCGGGATCGCTCTCGGCGCCCACCGCCTGGAGCAGGTGCT
The DNA here is from genome assembly GCA_007126035.1 of Gemmatimonadota bacterium. GTDB lineage: Bacteria > Gemmatimonadota > Gemmatimonadetes > Longimicrobiales > RSA9 > SLCC01. Next base: position 92,218 of record SLCC01000059.1, on the reverse strand, counting down.
CGTAAGGCGTCATGCCCAGGCCCTGGCTCAGGGCACGGTCACGGTAGTACAGGTAGGACCAGTCCCGGCCGGGCCGCAGATGATGCGCGACGGCCACCTGGATGCCCTCGTGACCGGCGCCGGAGATCTGGAAGAAGATCTTGTTCTGGCGCTTGAGCTGGATCTCGCGGTCGTCGGTCCGGCGGGCGGCCACCATCGTCCGGTACAAGCGGATCATGGCCGCCGGTTCCAGCCCGGCCCTCGCCTGCGTCCCCGACTTGCGTGATTTCGTGCGGGAGGCGCCGGTCCTGGCGCTTGTCTTCCGGGTTTCCCTTGCGGCCATGCTCTTCCTGGATTCAGTGGACAGACCTAAAAAGATAAAACGGACCGGTCCCGGGCCGCTACCGTTCCAACGTTGAGTTCCCTCCTTTTCTGAATGCCGCCGGAGAGGCCCTGGCAGGCGACTCCGGCGGGTTCGGCCGATCCGGCTAATCTCATGCCCCGGGGTGAGCCCAGCATTCCAACAGCGTGACACGATGGGCTCGGAGAGGTCGGAGGAAGCGGAGCGGTCAGAGTTCAACAGGCTGTGCGAATCACACGATCGGTGCGCGGGGCCGACGCTGATAGTGCGATTGAGCAGCTCTACGGTAGCCAATCGCACGACCGACATAGGCCGAGCCGGCGCTCTGCCGATCTCGCCCTGAGGGGGGGCGACTGGACCCTCAGCGATCAGCCGCGACGAATCAGAGGTGGTGCGCAAGCGGTCGAGTTCGAGCGCCCGGCACTGTCCGCAGCCCGCCAGCCCGCCGAAGCCCGGCAACCGGCGGCCGGGTAGTGGCGGGGCGGTCGGAGCTCGGAGCTCGGAGCTCGGAGTTCGAGTTCGAGCGCCCGGCACTGTCCGCAGCCCGCCAACCCGCCGAAGCCCGGCAGCCCACCGAAGCCCGGCAGCCCACCGAAGCCCGGCAACCGGCGGCCGGGTAGTGGCGGGGCGGTCGTCAGCGGCGACTTCCCGTGGTGCCGAAGGCAAGGCTCGCACCGGGGGTGCGGCTGTGCTATCTTGGTGATGCGACCTTCCCGCCTCTCCCGCATGAACGGACATGGTATCGATCACGAGCTTGATGTCGATCCTGGGACGCGTCCTCATGAGGCCTTGGCTGATCCCCTCCGTGCTCCGGGCCGGGTGGCGGTTCCGCGCCCGCGGCTGGTGGCGGCGAGTGCCGTTTCTGCCGCTCCCGCCCATGGAGTACCTGGAGTGGCGTCTGCATACCGCGTACGGTGACGAGGGCCGGGATCCGACACCCGGGGAGGTCGAGCGCTACGTCCGCTGGACGAACCGCATGCAGCGGGGCCGGCGGTCGAGGAGGGGGGCGCAATGAAACGATGGCTTCTGGTGCTGCTGCTGGTCTGGCTGGTGTACCTTCTGGTCCCTGGCGTCCGAGAGCGTGTCGCCCCGCCGGCGGCGGAGTTGTGGGCCCGTGCGGGCGCTAGTGTGGAGGGGCCGCTGTCACCGATCACCGACCGCTACCGGCGGGTCAGGGCCGAGTCGAATCTGAAGAAGGCGGCCCGCCTCCTGGTCACCGAGTCGACCATGGGCCAGCGGGCCCCTCCGCCCCACGAGCTGCCAGCCTTCCTGAAGCGGCATGACATCGTGCCCGATGGCCTCGACCCCTGGGGCATGCCCTACAGGATGGTGGAAGAGCCGGACAGCCTGGCCCTGGTATCCGCCGGTCCGGACAGGACCTATGGCACCGGGGCGGACGTGGTGGTGAGGCTGCCGTACCAGGGTCGACGCTCATCGCCAGCCCGCCGCTAGAAGGGTGATCGGAAAGGGGAGCGGCCCGGGCGCCGGGGTTCTGCGCGGTTCAGTCGAGGAGCGCCGACGAGACGTAGCACCGCTACGGCGAGCGAGGCGCGACGACGGATCAGTCGCGCACCCCTCCTGGCGCCCAACATGAGATCCGATATGGAGATACGCACTGGGGGTTGGGGCGGCACGGACCCGCTTGCGTCGTTGGAACGCCTCGACATCGCTACGGCTATGCCTTCGGCGTCCCGCCTGGGGATCGGGGTCGTGGCGCTCCCAACGCGGCCCACTCCCCTTTCCGATCACCCTTCCAGGGTAGTGAAGCCGAATTCCCGGAGCCCGTCTTCGGGCCCATGATACGGATCGGCCTCACGGGCAACGCGGCGAGCGGGAAGTCGACGGTGGCCGATGTGTGGTCCGGCCTGGGCACTCCACTGGTGGACGCCGACCAGTTGGCCCGGAGGGCCGTGGCGCCGGGCTCGCCCGGTCTGGCTGCGGTGCGCCGGGAGTTCGGACCCGCGGCGGCCTCCGATGAGGGTCTGGATCGCCAGGCCGTCAGGCGCCTGGTATTCCTCGATCCCACCGCCAGGCGACGGCTGGAGTCCATCATCCACCCCGAGGTGGCGCGTCTCCGCACGGAGGAAGAGGCACGGCTCGCTGGTGAGGGGGCGCGGCTGGTGGTCCATGACGTCCCGCTCCTCTTCGAGAAGAGCCTGGAGAACGACTTCGACCTGGTCGTCATGGTGGAGTCTCCGCTGGAGGCCCGGGTGGAGCGGCTGACGGCCGGCCGCGGACTATCCCCCGAAGAGGTGCGTGGCCTTCTGGGATCGCAGGCGGACCCCGAGGCGGTTCGTGACCGGGCCGATGTGGTGATACAGAACGACGGCACGCTGGACGAGTTGAGGGACGAAGCACGTCGGCTGTGGAAGGATGTGCTGCGCCGACTCGCACGGGCCGGGACAGGGCGGAACCGGGGGGCTGGACCCATACGGGTCGACATGCATGTCCACACCCGCATCTCCTTCGATTGCAGGAGCCGGCCAGACGCAGTGATCGGCACGGCGCTGGCCCGGGGCCTGGGTCGGATCTGCATTACCGACCATGACGAGGTCGAGGCCGCACTGGACCTGGCGGCCGGGTTCCCGAACCTGGTCATACCCGGTGAGGAGGTGAAGACCCGGGAAGGGATCGATATCATAGGTCTCTATCTGCACGAGTGGATACCGAAAGGCACACCGGCCCGTGAGACCTGCCAGCTAATCCGGGAGCAGGGCGGTCTGGTCTACGTGCCGCACCCGTTCGCGGGTGGCAAGGGTGGAGGTGGCCGGGTCCTGGAAGAGATCCAGGATCTGGTACACGTCGTGGAAGGGTTCAACGCCCGGATCCACCGCCAGGCGCTGAACCGACGGGCGGAGGAGTGGGGCCAGGAACGAGACCTCCCCATGGGCGCCGGCTCCGACGCCCACACGCTGGGCGAGATCGGCAACGGGTTCGTCCAGGTGCCCCCGTTCGACAACGACGCGCCGTCATTCCTACAGGCCCTCCGCCAGGGTACCACCCACGGACGGGAGGCGTCCCGCCTCGTACACCTGGCCTCCACCTTCGCCAAGCTGCTCCCCTGATCCGGGCCACAGACTTGCCGGACCTGACCCGCAGCCGATACAGTTCGGCCGTGACGAACACCGGAAACGTGACCGATATGAAGGACCTACTGGCGGTACCACCTCGTCGCCGTCAGCCCCTGACCCGCGTGCAGGCCATCCTCCAGGACGCGGCCCACGTGGTCATGACCACACACGTCAACGCCGACGGCGACGGCGCCGGCTCCCAGGCGGCGCTGGCAGGTTGGCTGACAGGCCCGGGCAGGAAGGTGACCATCGCCAACCCCACTCCCTTCCCCGACCGGTACTCGTACCTCCTGCCCGACGGAGTCGAGGTGATGGAGCCGGGAGCGGGGCTGGAGGCCCGGGTGCGAGACGCGGACGTGGTCATGGTGCTGGACACCGGCGAGCCGCGACGCCTGGGCCGCGTCGCCAAGCACCTGCCCGAGGGCCGGGTCGTCGTGCTGGACCACCACCCGCCAGGCGAAAACGGCATCCCGGGACCAGGGCTCCGCGACGATTCGGCCTGCGCCACCGGCGAGATCGTCTACGACCTCCTGCTCATGGCAGCGCCCGACCACTGGGACGATACCATGGTCCAGGGCGTCTACGTGGCAATCGAAACCGACACCGGGTCCTTCCGCTTCTCCAATACCTCCGTTCGCACTCACGCCATCGCCGCCGACCTCATCCGCCGCGGCGTCGACCCCGAACGGGTTTACCGGCGTCTCCACGCCACCATAACCATGGAGCGGATCCACATGATCCGCCTCTCTCTCGACACCCTGGAACGGGATCCGGAGCTGCCCATCGCCTGGATCACCATCCCCAGGGAGGTCACCCACCAGATGAACGCCACACCCGACGACATCGATGGGATCGGAGACTTCGCCCGGAACCTCCAGGGTACCGAGGTGGCCGTCACCTTCCGCGAAACCATCGATGGGGCCACCAAGATCTCATTCCGGTCCAACGGCGATGTGGACGTGAACAGCGTCGCACGGCAGTTCGGTGGCGGCGGACACGTGAAGGCCGCCGGAGCGATCGTGGGCGGACCCGTGCAAGCCAACCGGGCCCGGATCCTCGACGCTGTCAGGGAGGCCGTGCAGGCCCAGGACCAGCGCCATGCCTGACCAGCAGCTGCCCGACACACCCCTCTTTGCTCTCCTGCGGACCATCGAAAAAGATGTGAGCGTCGAGCAGATGGACCGGATCTGGATATTCCCGCCACGAAAGCTGGAAGCAGGCGAGACGTCCGTGGTCATCGTCGCCGCGTTCCTCCCAGCCGATCCCGACCGGCGACGCGTCTACGCCGCACACTACACCGTCGCCGCCGACCAACCCGAGGCCCGACTTGTCCTGGACGAATTCGGGACCGCGCCTACCGAACGGATGGGACGCCTCGTGGAAGACGTCCTGGAACGGATCAAGGACGTGCCCCCGGCACCACCGCGGGCGGCACGCATCGAAGGCCATCACTCACGCTGGAACGAACTCCTCCACTCCCTGGCCGACCACCAGCTCCAGGAGGCAGGCTCCCGGGCCCGCGCCCGCCGCGACCCCAGGCCCCGCGCCACGGCCAGGAACCTCCGCCCCAGAGGCAGGACGTGACTCGCCCCGTCATCCGTCGCTCACTTGCCCTCGGGGCCCTACTCTTAGATATTGAGAATCATTCTCCATAGGTGAGGCCGGGGACAACATGAGCTACGTACATCTGTTCCGACGGTACCTGCGGGAGCAGGGTCTGCCGGTAACGCAGCAGCGAGAGGCTGTGGCGGAGGTGGTGTTCGAGAGCGGCGGACATCTGTCGGTGGACGAGATAGAGGGTCTTCTTCGGGAGCGGGGCGAGAAGACGGGCAAGGCCACGGTGTACCGCACGATGGAGATGCTGGTGAAGAGCGGTCTTGTGGCGGAGCGTGATTTTGGTGAGGGATTCAAGCGCTACGAGCATCTGTTTGGTCAGATGCCGGTGCACGGTCACCTGATCTGCGAGGAATGTGGAGGAGTGACGGAGATCCAGGAAGTGGAGCTGAAGCGTATCCAGGATCGAGTTGCGGCGTTGGAGGGTTTTGCGCCGGCCCGGTATCGTCTGGAGATTTTCGGTCTGTGCGCGGTTTGTCGTGCGGCGGGTCATGAGCTGGAGTGGAAGGGTCTGAGCTGTCCTATCGAGCGGGTGTAGGGTCGCATGCCGAACGAGCGGGACGAGGGGGCTCCAGGCCGGGGTCCCCTTCTGTCATCATACACAGCGGATGGTGGGTCGATGATGGTGCCGGAGTCGTTGCGGGACCTGGACTGGGAGCTGCCGCACACGTTCCTGGGACTGGACGAGTCTGCCAGTGATTTCGGTGCGGCGGGGGTTGTGATATTGCCAGTGCCCTACGAGTCGACGACGAGCTACGGTGGTGGCACGTCGGCTGGCCCCCGTGCGATCCTGGAGTCTTCGCGGTACATAGAGCTGTACGACCAGGAGCTGGGCTCGGAGCCGTGGGAGTTGGGCATTGCCACGCTGCCTCAGCTTCAGCTCACGGGAGCGGGCGCTGGAGCGGCGATGGGCGAGCTCCGGTCGGCGTACGACCGGGTATTGGCGGCGGGTCCCGACAAGTTCGTGATCGCGCTGGGTGGCGAGCACAGTATCTCCGGCCCGCTGATCCAGTCGTGGGTGGACCGGCTGGGGGGTGAGCGGCTGACGGTTCTGCAATTCGATGCCCACACGGATCTGCGCCCGAAGTACGAGGGCACGCGTCATTCACATGCGTCGGTGATGCACCAGGTCCACGAGTCGGTTGACATTGTGGCGGTGGGTATCCGGTCGTTGACGTCCGACGAGGCGCGTCTGGCGGAGGGTCGTGACAATATCCGGGTGTTCTATGCGGACGACATCCACACTGGCGAGGAGTGGCTGGACGAGGTTGTCGGTGCGTTGGGTGACAATGTGTACATCACGTTCGACGTGGACTGTTTCGATCCGTCGCTGGTCCCGTCGACGGGCACGCCGGAGCCTGGTGGCCTGAGCTGGTACCCGGTGCTCCGTCTGCTGCGTCGGGTTTTCGAGGTCTCGACGGTCCGGGCGGTGGACGTGGTGGAGCTTGCGCCTGTCCCGGGCCTGCATGCCCCCGATTTCCTGGTGGCGAAGTTGATCTACAAGATGATCGGCTATCGTTTCCGGTGAGCCGGTGGTCGGCGTCGCTGCTGGCCGGATTCGGCGTGGTGCTGGAGCAGGGGATAGCGGGCGAACAGGGGGTGGAGGTCCAGGGGGTCGGTGATGGGGTATCGTGGCGGCACCAGGCCGGGCGCGGCCATGATGAAGGGCCAGAACTGGCGGCCGCCCAGGGCGCCGTGGGCGCCGACCTGGTCGTCGAAGCAGATCTGGAGGTCCTGTCCGTGGTCGTAGGCTCCGAAGAGCACCATGTCCCCGGAGTTGGGCAGGCGGAGCAGGTGGAGGATGGCCTTCCGCTCGACGCGACCGGGCGCGAAGTGCTGGAGCGGGTCGTTGCCGCTGAGGGTCTCGAGCTCTGCGTCGCTGGTGATCAGGGCTCGTCCCTGGTCGCTTTCTGCGTGTACCCCATCGAGCATGCGAGTGAGGACGACGCCGATCCCCCGGTGTGCCACGAGGAAGTAGTAGAGGGCTCGTCGATCTGGCTGGCTGCGTATGTCGCTGAAGCGCAGGGGCTCTGGCGGCTCGGTCCAGTAGACATGGGCCAGTGATGACGAGTAGGTGACCACCAGGTCGTGCTCCTGGAGGGGTCGGACCACTTCGGCGACGAGTGGGAAGACCTGGTAGTGGCGGCGGAGCCATCGTCCCAGGCCGGACCCCAGGCGGCGGCCGGCGCCGCTCGAGGTGGCGGCCATCCCTTCGAGCTCACCCACCAGGAATTCGACTGCTTCCCTGGGCGGCGCGTACTCGCCCCTCCTGGCCATGACCATGACTCCCTGCTCGACCGCGTCGTTGATGGTGTCACCCAGGGTCTCGCCGTAGCGGATGCGGTACGGTATCGAAGGAGTTTGCCCGTGGTCGCTGAGGATGTATACGTCGTAGGCGCGCCCTGGGACGCGTCTCATCAGCTTGAAGATCTCCCGGATCCGGCGGTCCAGGGCGCGCAGGCTCTTGTAGGCGGTGCGCGAGGATGGTCCGAAGTGGTGGGCGAACTCGTCGTAGGCGTTGTACGTGGTGTAGATCCGGGGCACCCCCAGGTATACATCCAGTAGTACCGAGAGGGTCTGGAGCTCCCGGAGGATGACGTTGGTGCCGATGTGGAGGAAGGGCAGGTACCACCAGTAGTAGGTGGACCGTCCGCGGATCTGGCTCAGGAAGCGGTCCTTCTCCTCGCGCAGGTACTCCACGACGATGGCGCCCAGCATCCTCAGGACGCGGACCGGGTTGACCAGGAGGAGGAGCAGGATCCGGCTGCCGCCCAGGCTGGTCAGGAACGGTTGCCGGTTCCGGCCGGAAAGGGTCCAGACGGCTTGGTCCGCGCCACCATCGTACAAGTTGACGTAGCTGGAGCCGCCGGTGAGGATTCCTCTGTCGGGCAGCCGGTCCCGGATGTACTGCATGGACGCGAGCTGTGATCCGACTATGACCCGACGATCTCCCTTCTCGTAGAACCGGAAGGCGGGGATGCGGCCCTTGACGCCGTGAAATATGGCGGCCTGTGCTGCGGGCGTGGCGCTGGGCAGGCCGGCGGGGAACCTACGCAGCTCCCAGCCGTGGCGTTCGATCAACCGGTTGAGGAACGGCATGTGCCCGGCTTCGAGGGCCCGCTCCATGTCTTCGAAGGCCAGGGCGTCGATCTGTATGCCGACGAACCCGCGACCCTGCGGCTGGCGGTGGGCCGGCCGCTCCCCGGCGAAGGGCAGGTACTTGAGGCGATAGTATGTCTGGTAGAAGCGTTGTCGGACGCGTCTGACCCAGCCTTCGTCGCCAGGGCTCTCGTGCCGCCCTGAGCTCATCGCGCCAGCAGGATCGGCAGCTCCCGGAGCAGGTCCGTGGGGGCGACGGGTTTGGCCAGGTACCGGTCGCAGCCTGCGTCGATGCAGGCGCGGCGCTCACGCTCTCCCACGCGTCCGGTGAGGGCGATAACGGGCGTGTCCTTGAGGTCGGGGTCCTTGCGCATCTCCCGGACCACGTCGAGGCCTGACCGGTCGGGCAGGCCCAGGTCGAGGACGACCAGGGACGGGAGCCGGCCCGTCACCAGGTGCAGGGCCTCCCCGGCGGAGCCGGCCTCGATGACCTGGTATCCAGCATCTTCGAGGAGGAGCTTGAAGGCGTCTCTGAGGAGCTCGTCATCTTCGACGATCAGGATCGTTCGATCGAAGTCCGTCATGGCAGGAAGCTAGGTGTCGGGGCCATGTGCCTGCAAGCTTGTGGGTCCCGGCGAGCCGGTTGCCTGGTCGCCATTCTCCTCCAGCGTCTCCTCCAGGAGCTGGCGCCGCAGAAGGCGCGCGTATACGCCCTCGGCCCGGATGAGCTCCTGGTGCGTGCCCTGCTCCACGATGTGGCCATCATCGAGGACCAGGATCAGGTCCGCCTCCATGACGGCGGTGACCCGGTGGCTCACGATGACGGCGGTCCGATCCCTGAGTACCGGGCGCAGGCCTTCGATGATCCGTCGCTCGGTCCTGGTGTCCACGGCGGACAGGGAGTCATCCATGATCAGGATCCGGGGGTCACGGGCCAGGGCCCGGGCCAGCGTGGTCCTCTGGCGCTGGCCGCCCGAGAGGTTGATGCCTCTCTCCCCGAGACGGGTCTCATAGCCGTGGGGGAAGCCGCCGATGGCCTCATCGAGCTGGGCGATGGCCGCGGCGGCGCGGACCGGTGCCATTACGTCCTCCTGGTCGTCCTCGATGCCCAGGGCGATGTTCTGGGCGATGGACTCGCTGAACAGGAAGGCGTCCTGGGGTACCAGCCCGATGTTCCGGCGCAGCGTGTCCAGTGATAGCCTGGTCAGGGGCGTCCCATCCAGCAGGACCACGCCCTCGGTGGGGTCGTAGAGCCGGGCCATGAGTGCGACGACCGTGGACTTGCCCGCGCCCGTCGGCCCCACCAGCGCCACGGTGCTGCCCGGCTCGATCTGGAAGGAGACGTCGTGCAGCACGATTCGACTGGTGCCCGGGTACCGGAAGCTGACGCCGCGGAAGGTCATCCCGCCCCGCGGCCGGTGGAGGGTAGCCGGGCGGGGCGGGTCGCTGATGGCGGGCGGCGTGTCCAGGACCGCCAGTATCCGGCCCAGGGAGGCGGCGCCCCGCTGGTACAGGTTGATGACCCATCCCAGGGCGATGAGGGGCCAGATCAGCATGGTGAGGTAGAACCCGAAGGCGATGAAGTCGCCGATGGTGATGTCTCCGGCAACTATGAGCTGGCCGCCGAAGTACAGCACGATCAGCATGCCCAGTCCCGCCATGAGGGACAGGGAGGGGTAGAAGGCGCCGGTGGACACGGCCAGGTCCATGTTGCGCTTCAGGTACTCCTCGTTCAGGCCGTCGAACTCCCTGGCCTGCTCCTCTTCCCTGGTGTAGGCCCGGACGGTGCGCGCGCCGGCCAGGTTCTCCTGCACCATGGTGGTGAGGCTGCCCAGCTGGGCCTGGATCCGTTCGTGCTTGCGGTGGATCAGCCGGCCGAAGATCAGGGTGGCGGGAGCCAGCGCCACCAGCGGCACGAGAGCGAGGGCGGTGAGGCGGGGGCTCACGTTGATCATGAAGCCCACCGCCAGGGCGCCCAGGACCAGAGTGTTGACGCTGTACATGATCCCCGGTCCCACGGCCATGCGCACGCTCAGGATGTCGTTGGTGGCGCGGCTCATGAGGTCGCCGGTGCGCCATTGTCCGTAGAAGGAGGCGTCGAGGCGCATGAGGTGCTGGAAGAAGCTGTCCCTGAGGTCCGTCTCGACGCGCCGGCTGGCGCTGTTCAGTAGCTGGCGCATCCCGTAGCGGGCGGTGCCGGCCAGCACGGCGACGAGGACGATCAGGCCAGCGTAGCGAACCAGGATCTGTAGGTCGATGTCCGGCCGCTCCAGTGAATCGATGGCGGCGCCCAGCAGACGGGGGGCAAGGATGGCGAAGGCGTTGGCCAGGACCACCATGATGAGCCCGAGGAGGTAGTCCCGCCGGTAGCGATTCAGGTACGGGTAGAGTCGACGGAGCACCTCGTCATCCCTCACACGAAGCCGCAGGCCGGCCCGCTGCTGACCTGCGGCATCTCATCATGGCATGTCCGTTGCCCGAACGGTAATGCGCTCACCGTGTATGAACAAGCCGCGGCCGACGCTGGTGAGGGTGCGAGAGGGCCCATACAGGGACCTTCTCCTGCGGTGCGCGTCACCGCTCCGGGAGGGGCGTCGGTGGTCGGATAATCGAGGAGGTGGAGTGATGGAGCGGAGAACGCTGTCCCTGGCGCTGGTGCTGGCCCTGCCTCTGGGCCTAGCTGTTTCTGCGTGCGGCGGCCCGGACGATCGGCTGGCCCTCACGGACGACGAGTTGGAGCGGGAGCTTGATCTGGCCCTTCCGGTGGACACGGGATCGCCCACATTCGAGGACACTGTTGTGGAGGTGGAGCGGGAGGAACCGACTCCGCCGGCGCCCGCGCCAGTCCGGACCAGGCCGGCGCCGCCGCCACAGCAGCCGCCCCGGACGGCGCTCCCGCCGGAGCCCCGACAGCCGCAGCCCGAGACTGTCACGGCCAGCATTCCCGCCGGGACCACGCTGGCCATCCGGATGCGGGATGAGCTGTCCACGGCGGTGAGCCAGCCTGGCGACGTCTTCACCGCCACGGTGACGGCGCCCCTCCTTGATGGCGCGGGCGGGGTGCTGGTCCCGGCGGGCGCCACGGTCCGGGGCCGGGTCATGGCCGCGGCCCCGTCCACGCGCGTGGGTCAGAAGGCCACCATGACCCTGGTCTTCGAGGCCATCACCTTCGAAGGCCGGAGCTATCCCCTGGACGCCTCGGTGGAGCGGGCGGCGGTCGAGCAGCGGACGCGGAGCAGCGTCGGGGAGCAGGCGGGCAAGGTGGCCGCCGGCGCGGCGGCGGGCGCGGTGCTGGGACAGGTGATCGGTCGGGATCGCCAGTCGACGGTCCGTGGAGCAGTGATCGGTGCCGCAGCGGGGACAGCCGTGGCCATGGGTACCGCGGACGTGGACGCCGTCCTGCCGTCAGGTGCGGAGGTGATCATCAGGCTGGACCGGCCTGTCCAGGTGACCAGGACCGCGGTGCGTTGAGCATCAGGGCGCGGTGGCGTTGGTCGCCTCACCCGACCGCTCCACCTCGCCCCTGGCCGCGAGCCAGTCCAGAGCGATCTCCTGGCCGGAGTCCATTCCCTGGGCTCCGAGCAGGGCGACCAGGTCGCCGTCGGAGGCGCGCTCCAGCGCCGCGAGGACCGCCGGCTCCAGGCGGGGGACCTCCCGTACCTCCAGCCCCGCCCGCTGGAGAGGCTCCAGGGCCGCCTCGTACTCTTCGTCGTCCACCCGGTTCAGCTCGTCCGCGGTGCCGTCGCTGCGCGTCACCACCAGGGTCTCCAGCTTGAGGCGCTCGGCCCATATGGCCAGGGTCTCACCGTTCTGCCGATTGATCTCCTCGCCCCTCTGACCCCTCACCGCCCAGACCAGGTGGACGTGTCGAGGCCTCAGCCGCGCCACTACATCGAAGAAGGCGCTGATGCTGTCGGGATGGCCCACGGTGTCGTCCAGGAGGGTGAAGCGTCCCCTGTAGATGACCTGCAGTCGTCGATGTGGCGGTCGGAACCGTGCCAGGGCATCCTTCACTTCACGGGGCTCGGCCCCGGCACACAGCGCCGCCACCGCGGCCAGCGACGCGTTCATGCGGTTGGCCGGACCCAGGAGCTGCAAACGCACGTCCAGATCCACCGGCCCCACGGTGCCGCCAGCGAGTCTCGGCAGCGGGCTCGACACCCGTATCGAGTAGCGGGTACCCGTGGCGGTGGTGACCGTATCCGCGAGGTGGACCATGCTCCGGTTGCTGGTGCCCACGGATATCCCGTTGAGCCTCCAGTACGGGATCAGGACCCGTGTGACCGGGTCGTCCCGGTTGTAGATGAGGGGCGCCCCCGGCTCCAGGTGCTCGAAGAAGAGGGTCTTCGACCGGACGTAGTCGTCGAAGTCCGGGTGGTAGTCCGAGTGTTCCAGGGGCAGGAGGTTGGTGAAGATGCCCATCCTGAACGTCAGCCCGTGGATGCGCCGCTGAGCCAGGGCGTGGGAGGTGGCCTCCATGGCCACCAGCTCCGCGCCTCCGTCCCTGAGGCGTGCCAGCTCGCGGTGCAGCAGGAGCGGGTCCGGCGTGGTGTAGGACGAGCGGTCCAGGGTCCTGCCGTCCAGGTTGATCCCGAGGGAGCCTACCGAGCCCACGCGTGTGCCGGCGGCGATCAGGGCGGCTTCGAAGAGGCAGAGGGTGGACGTCTTGCCTGCTGTGCCGGTGATGCCGACCAACTCCAGCTCCGCCGCCGGCCGGCCGTACCACCTGGCGGCGAGTCGGGCCAGTGCCTTTCGCGCATCGCTGACCCGTATCAGCGGCACGTCGAAGGCCCCGCCAACATCCCGCTCGACCAGGATAGCGGCGGCGCCTCGCCGTGCCGCGTCGGCGATGAAGGTGTGGCCGTCAGCGGACGTGCCCGGCAGCGCTACGAACAGGGTGCCCGGCCGTACCTCCTCGGAGCGGCTGGTGATGGACGTGGCCTCCAGCTCGGCGGCGCGACCTGGCCGGACCTCCATTTCCATGTCCCGCAGCAGGTCTCCGATCCGGCGCGGCGTCTCCTGCCTGAGGCCTTCGGGTGTCGGCGAGACTATCATGATGCGAAGCGACAGCAAGACCGGTTCCGCCCTGGCTCGTAATCCCGCGCGCCCGCACCCCGGACCCCGGCCAGCCGAGGCCAATCTCGTAAGCGATGCCCTCGTCAGAACGACTCTGGGCCCGGCGAGCCGAGGCCAAACGATGGAACCTGTGCTCCCCCCTGGGTATCAGGAGTCGTACCCACGACAGCAGTCACCACGGCGCTCCGCCCGGTGCTCCCGGACAGGCGCCGTCCGCATAATGGCGAAGCAGGAGAGAGGTATGCGCCGAAGCATACTGGGGGCCATTGCCCTTATGGGACTCATGGCCGTACCGGCCCACGCGTATGTGCCGGTTTCTTTGAGGGGCTCGAACGCGGCCATGGCCCGTCAGCATAGTGTGGCGGTGGACGCAGGTTATACCTTCGTCAGGACAGCCGCCGAGATTGAGGCCCTGGTGGAGAGCGGCGAGCTGGTCCGGCTGCACGGCAACGAGGACTATGGCTTCCGCGCCGGGGTGAGCTCGCTCGTGGGCCGTCCCGAAACGAAGGTGTTCATCGAGCGACTGGCCCGTGACTACCGCGCGGCGTGCGGCGAGCAGCTCATCGTGACGAGCCTGACCCGGCCCATGAGCCGGCAGCCACGCAACTCGCACCGGCTATCGGTACATCCCGCCGGCATCGCCGTGGACCTCAGGGTCAGCCAGAATCCGGACTGCCGGAGCTGGCTCGAGGACAGGCTCATGACCATGGAGGGACAGGGCCTGCTGGACGGCATCCGGGAGCGGAACCCGCCTCACTACCATGTGGCCCTGTTCCCCGAGGCGTACATGGACCATATCGCGCCGCTCCTGGAGGCTGAGCGCTCCGCGGAACGGGTGCACCTCATGGCGCAGCGGCTGAGCCTCAAGGCGGCGACCCTGACAGTGGCGGAGCTGGCGGATCAGCCCGGGCAGGGCACGGTGTGGCGCATGCTGGCCCTGCTGGGCATCTCGTTCGGTCTGGTGCTCGTGATCGGGCACCGTCCCAGGGGATCCCCCCGGTCCTGACGGCGGCGGCAGCCCGGGTCGCCGGTCTGCCGTAGCCGGGCCGGATCACTGGCGAAAGCCCCTGGCGCGCCGGGCCCCGGCCCCTCAGTCGGTCAGCGCTCGTGCGGCGCAGGCTGCCAGGACGGCGGCTCCTACCGGCAGGACGTCCTCGTCTATGTCCATGTCCGGGCGGTGCAGCTCCCGGGGCCGGTCGGCGGGCGCGGCGCCCAGCCACATGAGGGCTCCCGGTACCCGCCGCAGGAAGAAGGCGAAGTCCTCTGCGCCCATCATGGGCGCTGCCGGCATAGCGCCGTCGGGGCCCAGCAGCTCACGGGCGGCCTCGAGGGCCAGCTCGGCCATGGCGGCGTCGTTGGTGGTTGGCGGGTACCCGTCCCTGAGATCCAGCTCGTGGGCGCCGCCCAGGGCATCGGCCACGGCCAGCGCCTGCCGCAAGGCCTCCCGCAGGCGCCGTCGCACGGCCGGGTCGAAGTAGCGGAGGGTGCCCTCCAGTGTGACCTGGTCCGCCAGGATGTTCTCAGCAGTGCCGCCCCGGACGGTACCGATGGTGAGGACGCCGGCGTCCATGGGGCTGATCCGGCGGGCGACGGCGTTCTGAGCCGCCAGCACCACGTGGGCGGCCAGGACCACGGCGTCCACGCCCGCGTCCGGGCGGGCCCCGTGGCTGCCGGAGCCCAGGACCCGGGCCTGGAAGGTGTCGTTGCCAGCCATCATCGGGCCCGGGCAGGTGAAGACCTTGCCCGCCGGCAGGTGGGGTCCCACGTGCAGCGCGAATATGGCGGACACCCCCTCCAACACATCGGCATCCAGCAGGTGCCTGGCGCCGCTCCGGTTGTCGGCGTCGGACCGCTCCTCCGCCGGCTGGAACAGGAGCCGGACCGTTCCGGGAAGGGACGTCCCGGCTGCCTGGCCCTCGACCAGGAGCCGGGCGGCGCCGATCAGCATGGTGGTGTGGGCGTCGTGCCCGCAGGCGTGCATTACCCCCGGACTCGTCGACCGGTAGTCGGTCTCGTTCGTCTCAGTCAGGGGCAGGGCGTCCATGTCGGCTCGCAGCGCCACCACGGGCCCGGCGCCTGACCCGGCGCCCAGTGGCAGGTCCGCCACCACGCCGGTCCCGCCCACGCCGGTGCGGGGCTCCAGGCCCAGCTCCTCGAGCTCCCGGGCGACAGCGGCGGCGGTGCGGTGCTCGTTGAACGACAGCTCAGGGTGTCGGTGCAGGTCCCGGCGGATCTCCACCAGGTAGGCGTGGAAGGTGCGGGCGTGGTGGAGGAAGTCTCGCATGGCGGCACCGGGTGGAGTAGCTTCAGGCGGGCCGAATGTATCGAAACGACGCACACGACAGCAAGGCACCAGAGGTGGACGCACGGCTGACGGAGCAGCCAAACCCGCGGAGTGCGCGGATCGATCAGCTCTCCACGCTGGAGATAGTGGACCTGATCAACGCCGAGGACCGGATGGTGGCGGAAGCGGTTGCGGAGGAACGCCGGGAGATAGCCCGCTGCGTGGAGCTGGTGGTGGACACGTTCAGGCGGGGCGGCCGCCTCATCTATGTGGGGGCGGGGACGTCCGGCCGCCTCGGGGTGCTGGATGCCGCCGAGATGCCGCCTACCTACGGAACGGATCCGGCCATGGTTCAGGGCGTGATAGCCGGCGGCTACGACGCCCTGGTCCGGGCCCAGGAGGGGGCGGAGGACCGATTGGAGGACGGTGCCCGAGCCATGGACGAGCGAGGCGTTGGGTCACTGGACTTCGTACTCGGGATAGCCAGCTCGGGCACGACGCCCTACGTCCACGGGGCCCTGGGCCGGGCCCGGGAGCTGGGCGCGCGGACGGGCTTCCTGCTCTGCACCTACCCGGACAGCGAGCTGAGCAAGGTGCACGACGTGGTCATCGCGCCGCTCGTCGGGCCGGAGGTGATCACGGGATCCACCCGGATGAAGGCGGGCACGGCCACCAAGATGGTGCTCAACACCATCACCACGGCCGCCATGGTCCGCCTGGGCAAGGTGTACGGCAACCTCATGGTGGACCTCCAGGTAACGTGCGAGAAGCTGAGGGACCGGGGCGAGCGGATCCTCATGCAGGTGCTGGACATCGAGCGGCAGGTCGCCGGCTCTCTGCTGGAGGATGCCGGCGGTCACGTGAAGACGGCCATCGTGATGGGCCGGCTGGGCCTGGACCAGGCGGAAGCCAGGCGTCGTCTGATCGAGGCCGGTGGCGTGATCACCCGTCTGACCGGCGACCTGACCCACCGCCGGGGTTCGGGGCGGAGGGAGGGGCGGCAATGAAGGTATCCCTGACCGGGCCTCAGTCGTCGGGTTCGCCGTGCCCCGTCCGGTAGAAGAGCCCGAGCCCCAGTCCGAAGGCGAGCTGCGCTACAGGGTCCCTGGCGATCTCGTCCATGCCGGCCAGGGACTGGAGCGGGAACCGGAGGCCCGGCGCGCGGGCAGCCAGGCCCACCAGCCCGCCGTGGGGCGTCGCGGCCACCTCCATGGCGCCGAAGGCCAGGCCCCTCATCAGCGGTGAGCCGGGCAACCTGGGATAGAGGACCGCGGCGTAGCCTGCGGCCCTGGCTATGCCGGCGCCGTAGCGTCTGGCCATGTCTTCGGCGTCATCGTCCAGGGCGCGGGACGGGTGCTCGTCTGCTGCCGGGAAGGCGAGGGAGGCCAGGTCGGCCAGGAACGTGGCGGCCACGCCGGCGACGACCACCCGGGGCCAGCTCACGGCCCGGGGCCGCAGCCCCCGGGCCGCGATCCAGGCCGCGGCGGCTCCGGCCACCACCGTCCCTGCGTGGCCGATGGCCGCGCCGTGCTCCAGCTCGGTGATGTCGCCTGTCTCCGGGTCGTAGAAGGCCACGTCGCCTTCGGTGGGGTGGTCTCCGGCACCGGCCTTGCCAGAGAGGGGTGCGCTCAGTCCGCCGACCACTGTGCCGAGGTGATAGAACAGGTCGCCCAACACGTTGCCTCCTGGGAAAGGTCACTGGCCCGGATGGATTTTGGGGCGTCGGAGCCACGGTGGCAACCGCAGCAGCGCTAGGAAGGTCGCATGACAGGTATCGATTGGGGAGTGGTGGTCTTCTACCTGGTGGGCACGCTGGCACTGGGCGTCTACCTCAGCCGCAGGGCTTCGGGCGGGCTGGAGGACTTCTTCGTGGGCGGCAGGAACCTGCCCTGGTGGCTGGCGGGAACGTCCATGGCAGCCACCACCTTCTCCATCGATACCCCCCTCTATGTGGCTGGTGTGGTGGGCACCCGCGGCATCGCCGGCAACTGGGAGTGGTGGAACTTCGCCATCGCCCATGTGATCCTGATCTACATCTTCGCCCGCCTGTGGAGTCGGGCCCGGATCGTGACGGACAACGAGCTGACGGAGATGCGCTACGGCGGCCGGCCGGCCGCGATCCTGCGAGGGGCGAAAGGCTTCCTGTTCGCCGTGATCATGGGCTCGGTGTCAATGAGCCTGGCCATGCTGGCCATGGTCAAGGTGCTGGACGCCCTGGGCCTGTTCCCGGCGCTGGGGCTCGACGTGGGCGACGAGGGCAAGCTCTGGCTGGTGGTGGCGGTCAGCGTATTCGTGCTCCTCTACGCCGGGCTGGCCGGACTCTGGGGCGTGGTGGCCACTGATTTCTTCCAGTTCTTCCTGGGTGTCCTGGGGGCCATCACCGTTGCGGTCATAGCGGTCGCCCATGTGGGTGGGCTGGGGCAGATGGTGGAAGGGGCCCAGCAGATAACCGACTTCGATGTGCTGGCGTTCACGCCCATCACGTTCGCGGAGGGCGGACTGTTCAACTTCCTCGGCTGGTCCACTGCCGCGGGAATAACGGCCAGCACCTTCTTCGCCTACACCTTCGTCCAGTGGTGGGCGTTCCGGCGCTCGGATGGGGGCGGCGAGTTCGTGCAGCGCCTGGCCGGCTGCAGGAGCGAGTCGGACGCTGAGAAGGCGGCCTGGTTCTTCAACATCATGCACTACGTGGTGCGGACCTGGCCCTGGATAGTGGTGGCGGTCGTGGCGCTCGTTGTCTTCCCGGAGCTAGAGGACCGTGAGCTGGGCTATCCGCTCCTGATGCTGGAATTCCTGCCCATCGGGATCCTCGGCATCGTGGTGGCGAGCCTGGTGGCGGCGTTCATGAGCACCGTGTCCACTACCATCAACTGGTCCGCGTCCTACATGACCAATGACCTGTACCACCGGTTCATGCGGCCGCAGGCTTCGCAGCGGGAGCTGGTGTTCGCGGGCCGCGTCGCCAGCGTGCTGGCCACGGCCTTGGGCGCCACCTTCGCCTTCTTCTTCGAGCATGTCACCATGATATTCCAGCTCATCATAGCCATCGGCACGGGGCCCGGGCTGGTCCTGATCCTCCGATGGTTCTGGTGGCGGATCAACGCGTGGGCGGAGCTGGCCGCAATGGTGGCAGGGTTCCTGATCGGTGTGGGCACCACCCTGGTCCCCATCATCCGGATCGACGATTTCGGCATACGGATAACGGTGACGGCCGTGCTCACGGCGGCCGTCTGGATACCCGTCATGTTCCTGACCCAGCCCGAGCGGCCGGAGAAGCTGGACGCGTTCTACCGGCGGGTCCGGCCCGGCGGGATCGGCTGGCGGGTCGTGCGGGAGCGGACGGGCGTGCCCCAGGCCCAGTCTCTGAGTCACGACATCATGCGGGTGCTAGCCGCGCTGCTCATACTGTTCGGGCTCATGTTCTTCGTGGGCGGCGTGGTTCTGCTCCGCTGGCAGGCGGCCCTGACCTGGCTGCTGACAGCCGTGATCGGTTTGATCTGGCTCAGGTGGCTGGGGCCGCAGCCGGAAGCGCCGCCCATGCCGGAGCCGCCCAGCCACGCGCATCCTACCGCGGGAGAAGCTTGATGGGAGAAGCAACGGGCGAGGTCGCCCTGATGAGGTGGACGGGCTACAGGCGCTGGCCGGTGACCGCGCTGGCGGTGCTGGCGACCATGGTGGCATGCGCGCCGCCGGCGCCCGAGGCCCCGACGCCCGAGGCCCCGACGCCCGCGCCTACGGTCGCGAGGCCGCCAGCCTTCGAGCCGGGACCACGACCGCCAGAGCCCCGACTCCCGCCGATCCCGGCGGCGGACGGGCCGCTGGAGCTGCGGGTGAGCTACCCCGCCCCGGGTGCTCTGGTGAACACCCGGGGCCGGAACTTCATCTTCGGGTCCACCGGCACCGGTGAGGCCCGGCTCCGGATCAACGACCACCAGGTGGAGGTCCAACCGAACGGCGCTTTCCTGGCCTTCATCCCCGTGCCGGCGGACCAGGTGTACCGGCTGCGGGCCGTCCGCGGCCAGGATACGGCCTCTCTGGAGCTGCCGATCCGGCTGCCGCCGGCGCCGCCGCCGGGGGATCCGCCGGTCATAGTGGCGGGCACCATATATCCGTCGGGTGCTTGGGTGGCCCTGCCTGGTGAGCGGATCGAGGTCGGTTTCCGCGGCTCGGCAGGCGGCGCGGCCCGACTGGTCTTCCCGGACGGGACCACGGTCCCACTGGCGGCGGAGCAGGTGCCCCTGGGCCGGGGCGCCACCGATTTCGAAGTGGCTCCGGGCACCGGTGCCACTGCTGCCACTGCGGACGGCGGGAGTCTATCCTGGTACCGTGGCTTCTTCGAGGCACGGCGTGTCGTGACGGCGGATACCACCGTCGCGTGGCCGGCGCTCACCGGCAAGGCGCGGCCCACGCCTCTGGAGCTGCTGGAGGCGCAGCGGGAGCGCGACGCGGGTGCTCCCCCGCTGGGGGTCCCGGCCCGGCCCGTGCCACCGGGGGAGGTAGCTGCCCCCGCCACCGGGGTGGTGGTGGAGCTGGTGGTGGACGGCGAGGTGGTCCGGCGGCCGCTCCCGCTGAACCTGCTGCTGGCCGACCCGGCGCGGCCACGGGTGGGGGTGGCGTGGGACCCGGACCCGCCTGAGCGGAACGGCAACCAGCGCCACATCGGGCGCCCTGGCCCTGGCAGCGGCCCGTTCCACTACGTGTGGCGCAACGGTACGGAGCTGGAGCTCACGGGCGAACGGGGTGGTAACTACCGGGTGCGACTGGGCGAAGACCTGACCGCCTGGTCGCCCGGGAACAAGGTGACGCTCCTGCCGGCCGGGACTCCGCCGCCGGCCTCGCGTGTGGCCACCGTCCGCATGGACCCGCAACCCGGGTGGATAGACGTGCGGGTGGCGCTGGCGCGGCGGCTGCCGTACCGGGTCGAAGAGGGAGACCGGTCCCTGAGCCTCCTGGTCTACGGTGGGCTGAGCCGCGCCAACTTCCTCCAGCACGGGCGAGTGGACCCGTACGTCGAGCGGGCCGAGTGGAGCCAGCCGAGGGATGACCTGTTCCGGCTCGACATACACCTCTCGGCCATGCCCTGGGGCTACGAGACCTACTGGGGTGGCGGCGGAGACCTGATCCTCCGGATACGGCGACCGCCCGATATCGATGAGGCCCACCCGCTCCGCGGCCTGGCGGTGGCCATCGACCCCGGGCATGGCGGCGCCGACCGGTTCACCATGGGCCCCACGGGCCTGACCGAGGCGGACGCCAACCTGTGGATCGCGCTGCCGCTCAGGGAGCTGCTCGAGGCGGCGGGGGCCAGGGTGATCATGACGCGGGAGGCCGACGCCACCGTGTCCCTGGTGCAGCGGACCGATCGGGCGGAGGCGGACGACGTGGACGTCTTCATCAGCATCCACAACAACGCCTTCCCCGACGGTGTCGACCCATGGGCGAACAACGGGACCAGCGTCTACTATACTCATCCCCGTGGCGCGGCTCTGGCCTGGGCGGTGCACGAGGAGCTGCTGGCGGAGCTGGGCCTGCGGGACATCGGGGTGGGGAGGGGAGACTTCCACGTGACCCGCATGACCTGGGCGCCGTCGATCCTCACCGAGACCATGTTCATGATGATCCCTGAACAGGAGGCGGCGCTCCGGGATCCGGCAGTTCAGCGCCGGATAGCCGAGGCCCACGTGCGCGGGCTGGAGCGGTGGCTCCGGCAGCTGTCCGGGGGCAGCGGGCCATGAGAGGTAGTGCGGCCCGGGTAGTGACCGCGGTAGCCACGGTGATCCTCGTGGCAGGGCTGGCCGCGTCGCCGGTCGTGGCCCAGGCCCCGCCGCCCGACGCCGTCTGGCTCGAGTTCGAGACGGAGAACTTCCGGGTCATATTCCACGACGGCCTCGAGGAGTTGGCGCGGCACGCGGCGGCGGTGGGCGAGCGGACCTGGATCCTGCTCCGATCGGAGCTGGACCGGGTGCCCCGTGGTCCCGTCGAGATGGTGGTGACCGACCACGTGGACTTCAGCAACGGTCTGGCAACGCCGTTCACCAGGAACCGGATAGTGGTCTACGCCCGGCCGCCGGCTGGCGTCCCGTCGCTGGGCTTCAGCCGGGACTGGCTGGAGCTGGTGGTGGCCCACGAGCTGGTGCACATCTTCCACCTGGACCCCGCCGGCCCCGTGGGGCGGGCGGTCCGCTCCGTCTTCGGACGCATACCCATCGTCTGGCCGCTGTTCCCGGCCGTGGGCACTCCCATCTGGAACATGGAGGGAGTGGCCACCTACTACGAGTCGGTCCTGACCGGCGGAGGCCGGGTCCATGGCACTTATCACGACATGGTGATCCGGGCCGCGGCGCTGGAGGCGGAGATACCAAGGCTCCGGCAGGTGAGCACACCCAGCCCCGTGTTCCCCGGCGGCGAGCGCAGCTACGTGTACGGCGCCGCCCTCATGGAATGGATTACCGAGCAGTACGGTCCCGAGGCACACCCCGCGCTCTTCGACGCCACCTACGGTTCCGTGCTGCCCACGTTCCTGTTCTTCGACCACGTGGCACGGCGAGCGCTGGGCCGGCCGTTCAGCGCCATCTACGATGACTGGCGACGCTCCGCCACCCGGTCGGCACGGGCACTGGCGGACAGCCTGGCGGCCGAGGGACTCACGGCATCGGAGACGGTGGCCAGGCGAGACCCGTATGCCGTCGCGCCCCGGATCTCGCCCGACGGGCTTCGCCTGAGCTACGCCGGTCACGACTTCCGCTCCGACGCCGTCACCGAGTTGATGGACTTCGGCACCGGAGAGGTGGTGCAGGTGGCGCCGAGGAACCAGTTCGGCATGATCCTGGGGCCAGCCAGCTGGCTCCCGGATGGCTCGGGCCTGGTCTTCGCGCAGCTCGAGTACCAGGGCCGATACCGCCTCTACAGCGATTTGTGGCTGGCCGGTGACGATGGGAGGCCCAGCAGGCGCCTGACACGCCACCAACGCCTGGCCCAGCCAGACGTGGCGCCCGACGGCCGGCGAGTGGCGGCGGTTCAGGTAGAGGACGGAGCAGTGCACCTGGTCGAGTACGACATGGCGGAAGGCACCACCCGCACAATATCGCCGGCCGCGCCCGGTGAGGCCTTCGACTCGCCTCGATGGTGCCCCGATGGCCGTCGCATAGCCGTCTCACGGTTCGCCGGAGGCCGGCTCAACGTGGTGGTGGTGGACGCCGCCACGGGCCAGCTCTCCGCTTTGACGGATGCGGACGCCATGGACGGTAGCCCTGCATGGTCGTCGGACGGCCGATGGGTGCTCTTCTGGTCCGACAGGACCGGCGTGCCCAACCTCTTCGCCGCCCCGGCGCCGGCGGTCGCGCCGACGGCGCCAGGCCAGCCGGACAGGGCGCCAGACCAGCCAGAAAGCCTGTGGCAGGTGACCAACGTAGTCACGGGAGCTTTCGACCCGGAGATGTCGCCCGACGGTGGGTCGATCTTCTTCGTCGGCTACGGCTACACGGGGTGGCGGATCGAGAGGATGGCCTTCGACACAACAGCCTGGCGGCCTGCCGCGCCCCCGGCAGTCCACTACCAGCCGAGCCTGCTGCCCCCGCCCGCCGGTCCGGTGGGGGAGGCGCAGGCACCGCTGGCGCCGGATATGACGACCGGGCCGGAAGATGGTGACGTCTTCGGCGGCCCAGCCCAGCCCTACAACGCCCTGCCAGGCGCCCTACCCCGGTTCTGGGCCCCTACCTTCGAGGTGGTGGGAAGTACCGAGACCGGTCAATGGAACCGGTTCCTGGGCATCCACTCCCTGGGCTGGGACGTGCTGCGCAGGCACAGCTGGAGCGGGTCCGCCGCCTACGACATCGACACCGGCCGCCTGGGAGGCGGCATCGCCTGGACATGGGCCGGCCTGGGCAATCCCGACCTGTCGCTCAGCGCTCGCCGGGTCTGGTCGGGTGCCGGGTGGCTCGAGCTGGCGGAGGACCTGCAGGAGGCGGTCCTGGAAAGGCAGGACCGGGTGTCCCTGAGCGCCGTGTTCTGGCGACGCCAGTGGCGCAACACCGCCTGGCTGGCCCTGGGCAGCGACATGGAGCGGGAGCAGTTCCAGGCTCGCCGGCTGAGCACCGGAGAGCTGACCGAGGCAGGGATCAGGCTGCGGGAGCTGCCCACCACCGCGAGCATCACCGCCCGCCCGGGGTTCTCCAACGTCCGACAACACCCCTACTCCATCAGCCGGCAGGACGGCTTCACCACCTCCATAGGCCTGGGCCGCTGGTGGAACGTGACCGACGGCCGCATCGCCTACGACCAGGTGCTCGGCTCCCTTGCCGCCTTCCGGGGCCACAGGCTCTGGGGATTCGCCGACCACGTCACCGCAATCCGCATCGCAGGCCTGCGGCGGACCGGCGACGACGCCAGGACCACCTCCATCGGCGGCACTCCCGGCGGCACCCCGGACCTCTGGCAGGGGACCATCGGGGCGGGGCCCTTCCTCCCGGTGCGCGGGTTCAGGAGCGGGGAACGGTTCGGGACCCGCGCCTGGATCGCCAGCACCGAGTACCGGTTCCCCCTCCACATGACCGGCGCTCCCCAGCAGGTCCTGGGGTTCTCCCTGACCTCCGTGGCCGGAGCACTCTTCGCCGATGCTGGTCACGCCTGGTGCTCCGAACAGGAGCGCGCACGCGACCGATTCCACCGCTGTCCCCGGGCAGATCAGACCCCCCTCGTGTCCGTGGGTGCAGAAATGGCCCTCACCCTCGGTGTGCTGCACAGCATCCCCCTCTCCGTCCGCTACGGAATCGCCCTGCCCGTGGCGGGAACGGACCTGCGCAGACCCGTGCTCCACATCGGCGCCGGCCCCAGCTTCTGAACCTCCATTTTCGGCACGATTTGTGAAGTTAAATCTTTATGTGTCCACGATTTGCAATCAAAAAATGAAGCGTGGGGAACGCCATGACCAAACGCTCGGATCAGCACAACCTCGATCAGAACGAGGGCGGCGCCACTGACTACAAGTTCCGCCGACAGACCCAGGAAGGCGTGGATCGGGACAAGCCCGAGAACGCTCCGAAGGACCGTGGCAACGAAACGCCACGGGAGGAACTGGAGGCGAAACGACAACAATCCGAGGCCGACCGGCAGAAGGAGATTGAACGCGCCCGGAAGGCCAGGGAGGAATCCGCATGAGCGATAACCGCAACCAGAGACCGCACCGCTACCTGCACGAGAGCGATGACCTGGAGCGGCGACGGCGCAAGCTGAGGGATCGCGAAATGATGGCCCGGCAGTCCCGCCAGGCCCAGGAGCAGGGGCTCCAGATCGACGTGATCGAACGCCGGGAGCGGGAGGTAGAAGAGGACGAGCGGCGGTAGCCCCGGTCCCCGGCGGCCACCCGGCGTCAGCGGCACTGAAACTCCTCGTCGGTCTCTGGCAGCAGGAAATGTGGGTAGTATCAGCCAAGCCGATCACCCACAATTCCTGCTGACAGAGACCGATACAACTCCCGCCCCCATACCAATCGCCACCCGTCCCCCTGTGGATTCCCGTCCCTGTGGAAAACGTGGAAAACCCCGCAAGTCAAAGGATACCCCGAGCCTCTGCGGTGTAAAACGTTGTGGAGAAGCAAAGTCTTGACAACCGCTATATGTGGTGGCATACTGGGATCCCCGCACAACATGTAGTGCACTCACCGACCGGCAGATGTGTGTGGGTGCTGCTATGTTGCTCCGATTGACGACGATCTGCGGGGAATCATCACACAATCCAGTTATCCACGTAGCCACCCGAGACGCAGCCGCGAGGAGATGATGACATCGAGGCCCGAAAACTCACCTGGTCCGGCCGCTGTGCTGCCCGAGGACCTGCCTCTGGCGGACATGACAGACAACGCCCGGATAATCCTGGCGAAGCGGTACCTGAAGAAGGACGAGGCGGGCTCACCGGTGGAGTCGCCGGAGCAGATGTTCTGGCGGGTAGCGCGAACGATAGCGGAGGTGGACACGAGCTACGGGGCGAGCGTTGGTGCGGTGGACCAGCTGGCGCGGGAGTTCTATCGCTTGATGACGCAGCGTTATTTCGAGCCGAACAGTCCGACGCTGATGAACGCTGGCCGGCCGTTGGGCCAGTTGAGCGCGTGCTTCGTGCTGCCGGTGGAGGATGCGCTGAGCAACGGCAGGAACGGTATTTATGACACGTTGCGGGCGATGGCGTTGGTGCATCAGTCGGGCGGTGGGACGGGTTTCGCATTCAGCCGTCTGCGTCCGACGAACGACCGAGTGAAGTCGACGATGGGTGTGGCGTCTGGCCCGGTGTCGTTCATGAAGCTCTACGATGCGTCGACGGAGGTGGTGAAGCAGGGTGGCACGCGTCGTGGTGCGAACATGGGGATCCTGCGGGTGGATCATCCCGACATCAGAGAGTTCATCACGTGCAAGACCGACGTGACGCAGGTGACGAACTTCAACATCAGCGTGGCGATAACGGACGCGTTCATGGAGGCGGTGAAGCGGGGCGAGCGTTACGACCTGGTCAATCCGCGTACGGAGGAGGTGGTGGGTTCTGAGGACGCGAACGAGATCTTCGACCTGATCATCCGCGGCGCGTGGGGCACGGGCGAGCCGGGCGTGTTCTTCATCGACGAGGCGAACCGTTACAACCCGGTACCGAAGCTGGGCAGCTACGAGGCGACGAATCCGTGTGGCGAGCAGCCGCTCCTGGCGTACGACGTCTGCAACCTGGGCAGCGTGAACGTGGGCCGGTTCGTGAAGGAGGGAGTTGCCGCGGACGCGCCGGCGGAGGAGAAGATCGACTGGGACGGTTTCAGGAGCGTGGTGCATCTGTCGACCCATTTCCTGGACAATGTGATCGACGCGAACAACTACCCGCTCCCGGAGATCGCCGAGCTGGCCGGGCAGATCCGTCGTATCGGGCTGGGCATCATGGGCTGGGCCGACCTGCTGGTCCGTGTCGGTGTCCCCTACGACAGCGACGGGGCCATCGGGTTGGCCCGTCGCGTCATGGCTTTCGTGGATGACGAGGCGAAGAACGCGTCGGAGCGGTTGGCGGAGGTCCGCGGCGAGTTCCCGGCCTGGGCGGACAGCGTCTGGGGCCCGGACGGCAGCGCGGCGCTGGTGGACGGTGAGCGTGTGCGTCCGGTTCGGAGGCTGCGCAACTGCAACATCACCACGGTGGCGCCCACGGGCACGATATCGATATTCGCCGACTGCAGTGGCGGTATCGAGCCGCACTTCGCCGTGGCGTTCATGCGGAACCAAGCTGGCGCCCAGATGCCGGACGTGAACAAGGATTTCGTCCGGATCGCCCGGGAGCAGGGCTGGTACAGCGAAGCGCTGATGGAGCGGATCGCCGCCGAGGGCCATATCCATTTCGAGGAAGTCCCGGACGTGGTTCAGCGGCTCTTCGTCACGAGCCACGATGTGGCGCCGGAGTGGCACATCCGGATGCAGGCCGCCTTCCAGGAGTTTACGGACAGCGCCATCAGCAAGACGTGCAACTTCCCGCACGAGGCCTCGCTCGACGACGTGCGGGCCATCTACCTCCAGGCCCATGAGCTGAGGGCCAAGGGCGTTACGGTCTACCGCGACGGGTGCCGGCCGATGCAGGTGCTGTCCACTGGTAAGACTGGAAGGGCCGAGAAGGGTGCGGTCGAGTCCGGGGCCCCGCCTTCGGCGACGGCGGACCTGGAGGCGGCGCTGGCGGATTCCCGGGAGGAGAACCATCGCCTGCGTCAGGAGCTGGACCGTGTGAGCGCGGCGCACCGGGAGCTGGAGGTCAAGCACCAGAAGCGTCTGCACCGGAAGTCGCGGCCCGACGTGCTGGCGGGCACCACGCGGAAGATGCGGACTCCGCTGGGCGACCTCTACGTCACGGTCAACGAGGACGCTGACGGTCGACCCTTCGAGGTCTTCGCCACCCTGGGCAAGGCGGGTGGCGCGGCCATGGCGGACGCCGAGGCCCTGGGTCGTATGATCTCGCTGGCCCTACGCAGCGGTATCCCGCTGGCCGACATCGCGAAGCAGCTCCGGGGCATCTCATGCGACCGGGCCGTGGGTCTCGGCCCCACCAAGGTGCTGTCCATGCCTGACGCCATTGGCCAGGTGCTGGAGCTGCACATGATGGAGAAGGAGGGGATCCAGCAGGAGCTGCCCATCGCCGGGAGCGCGGCGACGGAGGCTGCCGCGGCCCGGTCCAGGCCCACGCCGGCGGCGGAATCGGACGCGGAGACCCAGACGCAGCTGGAGGCCTACGATCCCGGGGACGCATTCCTTGGCACCTGCCCGGAGTGCGCCTCCGATCTCCAGTTCGCGGAGGGCTGTGTGAAGTGTCTGAGCTGCGGCTACTCGGAGTGCGGTTAGCGGCAGGTCGATCACAGTCAGCGTTGCCTATCGAATAGGAGACGTCCTGCGGCGCGCCGGTCACAGAACACCGACTGACCCACTGACGCGGGTGGGTCAGCCGGGGTGGCCGGCGCGCCCTTCCTGTTCCGAGACTGGAGTACCTTACCGTACCGGCACCGGCGGGTCCTGGTCGACGCGGATCAGTGTGAGCCCCACGACCATTGCTACGGCTCCGTACGAGGTGGTGAAAATCCAGGCCGCGTGGGGCTGAGCCGAAGTTGCAAGGATCGGGACGACCAGGGCCAGGACCGCGGTGACCAGGAGGACCCGGCCGGCGAGCTGGTAGCGCGGCTGTCCGCGTAGCGAGTGGTGGCGGTTGATCATCATGTTACCCGTCTCCTGTCCCCTCTCCCGTTCTCCCTGACGGCCGGCTGCTCCAGCCGGTTCAGCTATCCTGGTCCACATGACGAGGCAAGCCGCCCGAAGGTTTCAACCGGCCGCCGGAGGACCCGTCCCACACAGCGGGCCCAACCGGGGCCGGTCGCGTAGATGAGATGGTTCGAGTAGGTTTTTGGTTGCACTACAGGATCCAAGGAGGCGGCGATCGTGAAGTGGAACGTGTGGCGCAGCGCGCTGGCCGGCGCCCTGATCGGGCTGGTGGAGGTGGCAGGGCTGGCGGCGATCCGTCCTTCTCTGCGTGCCCCGCTGCGGGTGGTCCGGCCGGCGGACAGGCTGCCGTCCGACCCCCTGGCAGGTATCGGCGTCTGGTTCCTGGACCCGTTGCCCGATCCCCGTCCGCGGCAGTCGGACCTGAGGCGTCCGCTGCTGTCGAGGGGGCTGGCGGTCCTGGTGCCCTGGCGCTGGTCCAAGGGGCGGATGGTGGGGCACCGACTATCGAATCGAGGAGAAGGAGGATTGTCATGACTCGACGCCTGGCCCTTCCGGCCCTGGCGGCCCTGGCCCTGGCATGCGCTGCTCCGGTGCAGACCGGCGTTTCGCCCGCCCCGGAGTGGAGAGTGTTGTCGGAGCAGGTGGAGATCCGGCGTACCGATTACGGGGTCCCGCACATTTTGGCTGACAACCTGAGGGCCGCCGGCTTCGCCCTGGGCTGGGTCCAGCTCGAGGACCACGGCGAGCGGATCGTGCAGGGTCTGGTGGAGGCCAGAGGCGAGACGGCGCTGTACCTGGGCCGGGAGGAGGGTTCGCTGGACTCGGATTTCCAGGCCCGGCGTCGCCATGCCCGGGCGCTGGAGACATTCCCGCGCCTGCCGCAGGAGGTCCGGGACATCTACCACGGCTTCGCGGAGGCGGCCAACCGTTACATCGAGCTCCGCCCGGAGGAGTTCGAAGGTCGCCCCCTGCGGCGGTTCTCGGGCGCTGACGTGTCGGCCAGGGACAAGGGCCAGCCGTCGTGGGCGGTGGGACGCCGGTTCGCGAGCCGGGCAGAGGCCGGCCTGCCCCTGATCATGGACTGGCAGGCAAGCGACAACGGCCAGGCGCAGCGGCGGGCGGCGGCAGTTTCCTCGCCGGTTGTCCATGGCTCGTCCTATGTCCCGGAGGATGGCCGGGACGGCTGGTGCGGCTGGGAGGACGGCTCGAACACCTGGGCGTTCGGCCCGTCGCGGACCACTTCGGGGCGGTCGATCCTCGTGCGCAACCCACACCTGTCGTGGGACGCTGGCTATTACGAGGCCCAGATCACGGTGCCGGGTGTGCTCAACTTCTACGGCGACTTCCGGCTGGGCGGCCCCTTCGGCATGATCGGTGGCTGGAACGAGCGGCTCGGTTGGTCCAGCACCAACAACGCTCCCGAGCTGAACGATATCTACGCGCTGGAGCGAGACCCGGCCGGACGGGACCACTACCTGTTAGGCGGTCGGTCGGTGCCACTGGTGCGGGAGTTGGTACGCCTGGAGTACCGCACCGAGGAGGGAGAGGGAGCCGAGACGCGGGAGTGGCTGGAGACGTCCATCGGGCCGGTGATCCACCAGGACGAGCAGTGGTTCTACGTGTTGCGCACCGGCGGCGACGATGCCTTCCGTGTCGGCGAGCAGTTCCTGCGGATGATGACCGCCCGCTCCCTGGAGGAGTGGCAGGAGGCGATGCGGCTACAGGCCAGGAACGCCTCCAACTTCACGTACGCCGACGCCGATGGTAACATCTTCTACGTCTGGAACGCGGCCCACCCGGTGCGCCCGCACCCCCACGGCGGGGACACCCTGGCGGTACCGGTCCGCGGCGCCGGTGACGTGTGGAGCGAGATCATACCCTTCGACGAGCTGCCCCAGCTGCTGAACCCGCCCGGCGGCTACCTGCGGAACGAGAACGATCCCTTCTACCACACGAACCTCAACGCCGTGATGGACCCGGCGGACTTCCCGCCCGAGTTCCCGGAGCCGAGGGTCCGGCTCAGGAGTCAGCATTCGCTGGCGCTGGTACACGGCGAGCAGCGTTTCTCACTCGACGACGTGTGGGCGGCGCGTAACAGCCTGAACATGCTCCTGGCCGATCGGGTCAAGGATGACCTGCTGGCCGCCATCGCCGGCGCCGATATCTCGCCAGAAGTGGCGGCGGCGGCGGCGCTGCTCAGGGACTGGGACAACACCGTCGCCGTCGACGCCAGGGGCGCGGTCCTGTTCACGGAGTGGTGGGCCCGGTACCGGGCGAGTGGCGAGCGGGCGCCGTCCACCCCCGAGTCGGCCGGCTTCCCGGCCACCGCGGAGAGCCTGTTCCGGGTGCCGTGGAGCGCCGACGAGCCGACCACCACTCCCCATGGCCTGGCCGACCCGGAGCGGGCGGTATGGTCCTTCGTGGAAGCCGTCGCCGCCACTGCCCTGGAATGGGGTAGCTGGGACGTGGCCTGGGGTGAGGTCCACCGCGCCAGGCTGGGCAGCCTCGACCTGCCGGCGGAGGGCTGCGACGGGATCCTGGGCTGCTTCCAGATCCTGTGGTTCACCGACGACGACGATGGCCTGCGACGCGTCCGCGGCGGCGATGGCTGGGTTTCCGCCGTGGAGTTCACCGACGTGCCCCGCGCCTACACCGTCCTGGCTTACGGCCAGGCGGGTCGTGAGGGTCACCCCCACCTGGAGGACCAGCTCGAGATGTTCCTGGAGGGTGGCTACAAGGAGGTGGCATTCTCCGAGGCGGATATCCAGGCCCGGCTGGTCAGGAGCTACCGGCCGGGAGTGACACGCTGGGACGATCCCGCCATAGCGCCTCCTTATGACCTGGTGCTTCGCAACGCCCGGGTGCTCGACGGCAGCGGGGGCCCATGGGTGGCGGCCGACGTGGGGATGAGGAACGGCCGGATCGCCAGCGTGGGCGACCTCACGGCAGCGGCGGCCCGGGAGGAGCTGGACCTGGGCGGGCTGTACCTGGCGCCCGGCTTCATCGATACCCACTCCCACGCCGGCGGCGCCCTGGCCACCGAACCCCTCAGTGACGCCCTGCCGCTCCTGGCCCAGGGCATCACCACGGTGATGGTGAACCCGGACGGCGGCGGCGCGGTGGACCTGGCGGCCCAGCGCCGCGCGCTCCTGGAGCACGGGCTCGGGGTCAACGTGGCCCAGCTGGTGCCCCACGGCTCGGCCCGCCGGGCGGTCATGGGCATGGCGGATCGGGCTCCCGGCCGGACCGAGCTCGAGGAGATGCAGGGGCTGGTGCGACGCGCCATGACGGACGGAGCATTCGGCCTCTCCACCGGCCCGTACTATGCGCCTGGCAGCTTTTCCGACACCGACGAGCTCATCGCCGTGGCCAGTGTGGCGGCGGAGTTCGGCGGTGTCCACCAGAGCCATATCCGGGACGAGGGCGACTTCTCCATCGGCCTCCTGGCCGCGGTCGACGAGCTCATCGAGATCTCCCGGCAGACCGGTGTGACGGGCGTGGTGACACACATCAAGGCCCTGGGTCCGTCGGTGTGGGGACTCTCCGAGACGGTAGTCGAAATGATAGCCAGCGCCCGGGAGGAGGGGCTCTCCATCTACGCCGACCAGTACCCCTATGACGCGTCCGCCACCAGCCTGGGCGGGGCCCTGGTCCCGCGCTGGGCCATGAGCGGCGGCCGGGACTCGCTACGGGCCCGGGCGCTCCGGCCCGGCGACCGGGACCGGCTGGCGGCTGATGTGAGCGCCAACCTGGAACGGCGGGGCGGTGCCGAGCGCATCCAGTTCCGGCACTACCGACCCGACCGCAGCGTGGAAGGGCGTCTGCTGTCGGAGGTGGCGGCCGAGCTGGGGCAGGACCCGGTGGAGACGGTGCTGGACATGATCGTGGCCGGAGGGGCCGGCCTCGTCTCCTTCAACATGCACGAGGACGACGTGACCCGGTTCATGTCACAGCCATGGACCATGACCGCCTCGGACGGAGGGCTCGTGGCCATGGGCGACGGCGTGCCCCACCCCAGGAGCTACGGCACCTTCCCGCGCAAGTTGGCACACTACGTCCGGGATCATGGCGTGGTCGACCTGCCCTCGGCCATACGTTCCATGACCAGCCTGCCCGCCAGTGTCTACGGCATCGAAGGACGGGGTCTGGTCCGGCCGGGGAAGGTGGCAGAC
This sequence comes from Gemmatimonadota bacterium, assembly GCA_007126035.1. GTDB lineage: Bacteria > Gemmatimonadota > Gemmatimonadetes > Longimicrobiales > RSA9 > SLCC01. The sequence continues at coordinate 59,846 of SLCC01000059.1, read as the reverse complement.
CTGGTGGTCTTCGACCTGGATCGAATCAATGACCCCGCCACGTTCACCGACCCGCACCGATACGCGGAGGGCATGGTCCATGTCCTGGTCAACGGGCAGTTCGCCATCCGTGACGGCGGCTTCACCAACGTTCGCGCCGGTGATGTGCTGCGCCGGGGGGGCGGCTCATGACTGATAGCCATGATAGGCATTCGCTGCCCGTGTTCGGCGGCTCTTCTCCCGTAGAAGACGATCTGAAAACCGAGTCCACCTGGGGAGCGTCCACCCGCTGCGTGTGGGCCGGCGAGGTGCCGGCCCCGCCGGCGGGAGCCACCGTCCTGCCGGTGTTCCTGGGGGTGACCTTCGCCCACGACGACCTGGACGAGTGGCGCGCCGTGGGCCTCGGCGAGCGGCCGGGCTACATCTACTCCCGGACCTCGAACCCCACCGTGGAGCTGTTCGAACGAAAGGTGGCGGCGCTGGAGGGCGCGGAGTCCGCGGTCGCCTTCGCCAGTGGCATGGCAGCCATCAGCGGGACCATGTACGCGCTGCTCGAGCCCGGCTCCCGCGTGGTCTCCATCCGGGACACGTACGGCGGCACCAACCGCCTCTTCGCCCAGTACCTGCCCCACTGGGACGTCGAAGTGGCGTTGCGGGAGACGTCGGACCATGAAGCCATCGAGGCAGCCATCGACGACGGCTGCGACCTGCTACACCTGGAAAGCCCCACCAACCCCACCCTGAAGGTGCTGGACCTGCGGAGGCTCGCCGCACGCGCGCACGAGGTGGGGGCGGTAGTCGTGGTGGACAACACCTTCGCCACCCCGATCAACCAGCGGCCCCTGGAGCTGGGCGCCGACCTGGTGATCCACAGTGCCACCAAGTTCCTGGGCGGCCATTCCGACGCCCTGGGAGGCGTAGTGGCGGGTTCGAAGGATGAGATATCCGAGATATTCGCGTACCGGGAGATACACGGCGCGTCCATGAATCCCCACGCCGCCTTCCTCCTGGCACGGGGGCTCAAGACCCTGGAGCTCAGGGTGCAGCGCCAGAACGACAACGCCATGGCGGTGGCCAGCTTCCTGGCCGAGCATCCCGCCGTGGAATCCGTCTTCTACCCGGGCCTGCCAACACACCCGCTCCACGATGTGGCCGCAGCGCAGATGTCGGGATTCGGCGGCGTCCTCTCCTTCATCCTCCGCGGTGAGAGCAACCGCGTGCGACAGTTCCTGGACAGCCTCAGGCTCGCGCACAAGGCCGCGAGCCTGGGCTCCGTCTCCACCCTGGTCGGTCCGCCCGCCACCACCAGCCACGTGGAGCTGTCGCCCCGACAGCTCGCCGCCGCGGGCATACCCGAGTCCCTTATCCGCTACGCCGTGGGCATCGAGAACGCCGACGACCTGATCGCCGACCTCAGCGTCGCCCTGGAGGGGCTCGAGCCAGCCTGACAAGAAGCTCCCATCATGGAGCGCGCCGCCGCCGCTTCGCTGTGCGCCCGGCACCACCTGGCCAGCAGGCCCGGCTGACGAAAATCGACAGGTGAACGGCGGGATTCATCCAGGGGCAGAGTTCTTGCGCTGTCTCGGCTGCATGTCACAACCGCGCAGGTACGGGCAGGTGGCCGCGATGGTGGGGGCCGTGTTGGGCGCCGTGTTGGGCGCCGTGTTGGGGGCCGTGCTCCTGCTGGCGCAGCCAGCTGCTGCACAGGGCAGGGACGAGGAGCGTCCTCGTGTTGAGCGCATCACGTTTCGGGGTGTGGATGCGCTGGACACGCGGGAGCTGCGGCGTAGCATTGCGACGCAAGAGACGATGTGCCGCAGCGTTCTGCTCCGTCCCATCTGCTGGTTGACGGACTGGAGCGTATTCGTCCGGAAAGAATACCTGGAGCCGGGTGAGCTACGCCGTGACGAGGTGCGCCTGGAGGTTCAGTATTTCCGTCGTGGCTATCGGGATGCGTTGGTACGTCAGGAGACGCGGCCGCGGGGTCGTGGTGTGGAGGTGGTGTTCGAGGTGGAGGAAGGTCCGCCGACGCTGATCGTGTCGCGTGCGGTGGAGCAGGTCCGGGCGGTCCTGTCTGAGCGGGACCTCCGGTGGGCGGACATCCCTGGAGAGGGGGAGCCGCTGGACCTGATCCGTCTCGATTCGGCCCGTCTGGCTGTCCACGAGCTGGTCCAGGAGGAGGGTTACCTGGACGTGGTGGTCGAGGACACGGTGGCAACAGACCGTGACGCGCGCCAGGCGTGGCTGAGGGTCCTGATCGATCCGGGGCCCCGGTCGGTGCTGGAGACGTTCGACATCCGGGGGAACGAGGAGGTTCCCGACGGTACGATCCAGTTGGGGACGATACTGCGGGAGGGCCGAGTGATCCGGCGGCGGGACCTGGACGCGGCGCAGCGCAGTCTGTACGAGTCGAACCTGTTCCACGAGGTCTCGGTGACGGTGCCGCCCCAGCCGGACAGTGCCAAGCGACTGGAGATAGAGGTCCGGGAGGCGCCGCCCCGGCTGGGCCGGGTGGGTGGTGGTTTCAACACAGTGGAGTTCATCCAGACGGAGGCCCGGTACTCGCACCACAACTGGTTGGGCGGGGGTCGTCGACTGGAGGCGCGTCTGGCGGTTGGCAACCTGCTGGCGGAGCAGCTCAATGGTCGGAGCATATTCCGTGACGTGGTACCGGACATGCCTCCGGTGGCGGGCGACCCGGCGTTCCTTCGTCCCACCTGGCAGGCGAGTCTGAACCTGACGCAGCCGGGTTTCCGGGCGGCGGAGAACACGATCGGCGGTGGTGTCTTTTCCAATCGCCGGCTGGTGCCGGGCGTGGCGGTGGATCAGGGTTATGGGGCGGACGTGTCGTTCACCCGGCTGTTGAGAGATCGGAGCCCTGCCAGCCTCACGTACCGGCTCGAGGTGACGGAGGTCCGGGCCGGTGAACTGTACTTCTGCGCGAACTATGGCCTGTGCGACCTGCCCACGATCGAGGCGGTCCGTCAGCCCCAACGGCTGTCGCCGCTGTCGTTCAGCCTAATCAGGAACCGGGCCGACGATCCGATGGACCCGGCCCGGGGCTGGCGCACGCGGTTGGACCTGGAGCATGCGTCGGGCCTCACGCTCTCCCAGTTCAATTACCACAGGGCGTCTGGCGCCTGGGCCCAATACTTCGGCTGGGCCATGGGTCGGCGGGTGCTGGGTTTTCGTGTCCGGGGCGGGGTGGTCCGTCCGCTGGGTGGTACAACGGATGAGCTCGGGCTGGGCGACGTCGGGGGTGAGGTCCTGCACCCCCGGAAGCGGTTCTACGCGGGCGGCTCGAACTCGGTGCGTGGATACGGTGAGAACCAGCTCGGCCCGCGGATCCTGACAGTGACGCCTGGCTCATTGATGGATCCGGAGCTGGAGGACCCGTGCAGCCCGGCAGAGATCGCCGCAGGTGTATGCGACCCCCACGTGGCACCTCGTAATGCGTTCACGCCCCGCCCCCTGGGCGGCGTTGCGGTGCTGGAAGGCAACGCGGAGTACCGGTTCCCACTGTGGCGCGCCCTGAGCGGGGCTGTCTTTGTCGATGGAGCCATCGTCGGTGGTCGGGAGGAAGCGCGGATGGGCCGTGGGGCATGGGCCATCACGCCCGGGGTCGGGGTTCGTTACGCCACTGCCATCGGCCCTGTCCGGGTGGATCTGGGCTACCGTCCACACTACGTGGAGGAGTTGCCGGTGGTGACGGAGCTCATGGACGAGGATGGCCAGCCGCGCATCGTGGCCCTGGAGACGCCTCGTCGCTGGGATCCGTTGGAGGGTGTGGACGGTTTCCTGGCCCAGCTCCTGGCCTCGCTCAGGTTCCACATATCCATCGGTCAGGCATTCTGATGACGCGGGTCCAGCGGATCGGGGTCTGGGTCGGGATCGTCCTGGGGTCGATCCTGCTGGTCTTGATGGCTGCGCTGCTGGTCCTGACCCAGACGGACTGGGGCCGGGAGCAGGTGCGGCGGGTGGTGGTCAGCCAGCTCGACCAGGCCCTCGACGGACAGGTGGAGGTCGGCCGCCTCGAGGGCAACCTGTTGGTCCGCTGGCGGTTCGTGGACGTCTCCATCACGGACCTGGAGGGCCGGCCGTTCCTGGTGGCGGACACCGCGGCGACGCGGTTCTCGATCCGCGGCCTGCTGCGGCGTCGGATCGACCTGGGCGACATGCGGCTGGTCCACGCCCACGTGGTCCTGGACCAACCACCGGGTGAGGACTGGAACTACGCCAGGATCCTCCCCGAGCCGGACCCTGATCCTGATCCTTTCGGCTGGGGGCACTGGGTCCATCTGACGGCTGTGGAGGTGGTGGAGAGTCGCGTGACGATTCGTAGCGAGTGGAGGCCGGACCCGGAGCGCCCGGCGGCGGAGCGGGAGCGGAAGATCGCCGAGGCGCTGGACGAGGAGAAGACGAGGGACAACGTCCAGCGGGTGCCCGGCGGGTTCCAGAACGTGATGGATTTCCGGGAGATCACCGCCAGTCTTGACGAGGTTGTGCTGGCAGACCCGGACCTGGACCGGACGGTGGTCGACGTGGCGGCGCTCCGGGCCATCGCCCAGCCGTTCCGCCCTCCTGTAGCGGATGTACGGGGGCTGGAGGGCAAGTTCCAGATCTCGGGGGACTCCCTCTGGTTCCAGGACGTGCGGGCCCGCCTGCCCGGTTCCAGGCTGCTGGCTGACGGGACCTACCGGATGGAGACTGGCGAGCTCATGCTTCGCATGGTGGGCGACCCCGCCATGTTCCCGGACCTGCGCTGGCTCCACCCGCCACTGCCGGAGGAGGGGGGCGGCCATATCCGGTTGACGTTGCACCAGCGCCAGGACACCACGCACATCCTGGCGGAGGATCTGGACCTGGTGGTTGGTGCGGGCACGCTCACCGGGGATCTCCGGATGGTGGTGGGTGACTTCTTCCGGATGCTGCCCACCGACCTGCGCTTCTCGAATCTGGACAGCCGTCCGGTGGCGCGAGTGATCCCTGAATTCGAGTCACCGGTGCACGGCATCCTGGACGGTCGGGTGGCGCTCGTGGGCGACCCTGCCGCGATGCGGGTAAACGGTGACGTGGCCATCACCCATGCCCCCACCGGCCGCAGCAGAGTTGTCGCTACCGGGGTGCTGGGCATGGAGGATGAGATCCGTTTCGACGGGCTTCGGGTCGCTTTCCGGCCGCTGCGGACGGACCTGATCCGGGGCCAGCTGCCGCGGTTCCCACCCGGCGCCGCCATCACGGGTGAGGCGGTGGTGGACGGCGTCCTGGGCGGTCCGCTCCGGGTCAATGCTGACCTGGCCATGGACGATCCCGCTACCGGCCGCAGCCATGTGCTGGCGTCGGGGCTGGTGGACCCGTCGCCGCGAGGAATACGGTTTACCCGCTTCGACATGGAGTTCCGCCCGCTCCTGGCCGACCTGGTGCGGCCGGAGCTGCCCCAGCTGCCGCGAGGCTCCACCATCGCCGGCCGGCTCCAGCTGCACGGATCGACGGCGGCCATCCTGGATGTGGTGGGAGACCTGGCCCTGGCCGATCCTGTCACCGGCGGCAGCCGGGTGACGGTGGCCGGTGGTCTCGACCTGCGGGAGGAGCTCCGGCTCCGCGCCCTGGCGCTCGAGTTCCAGCCGCTGCGCCTCGACCTGGTCCGGGCCGAGCTGCCGGAGCTCCCGCCCGGTGCCACTCTCCTGGGCCGACTCGAGCTCGACGGGGATCCGGGTGGGCTCCTGAGGTTGGACGGTGACCTGACGCTCCAGGACCCGGCCACTGGTGAGAGCAGGGTGGCCGCCACGGGCGCGGTGGACCTGAGGCGCGAGCTGGCCTTCCGGTCTCTGACCTTGCGCCTGGACCCGCTCCAGGTCCTCTTGCTGCAACGGTTCGAGCCCGACATCCCGCTGGCCGGGACGCTGGCAGGCACTGCCACCCTGGACGGCCGACCCGCTGTGCGGCTGGCAGTGCAGGGTGATCTGGTGCACCGCGAGGCGGGAGAGCTTTCCCGGGTCGCGGGCCGCGCGGAGATCGTGCCCGGCGACTGGGCCCGGGTGGATGTGCAACTCCGGCCGCTGTCGCTGGTCATAGCTGGCCGGTTCGTGCCGGAGGCAGGGCTGATCGGGGAGGTGCACGGTGATCTCCAGGCGGCTGGCGACCTGGGCGACCTGGCCCTGCGCGCGGACCTGACGGTGCCCGGCGGCGGAGAGATCTTCGCCGCGGGGACACTGGACGTGCTGTCGCCCCAGCCCGCGTACGACCTGGCGACGCGCCTGCAAGCGTTCGACCTGGCGGCGATTACCGTACACGCCCCCGCCACCACCATGCTCACCGGCTCCATCGATGCCGCCGGCCGCGGACTGGACCCTGCCACCATGTGGGCGGAGGTCCGCGCCGACCTGGTGGGCTCCAGGGTGGACGAGTGGGCGGCGGATGAGGTGCGGCTGCGGCTGGCCATAGCGGACGGCCTGGCCCGCGTCGACTCGTCCATCGTCATGGTCGGCCCGGCCATGGCCTTTGCGGACGGGGAGTTCGGACTGGTGGCCCGGCGCGACGGCGAGCTTCGGTACCAGGTCGAGATCGAGGAGCTGGACGCGGTGAGCCCCCTGCTGCCGCCCCCAGACACGGGGGTGGTGAGGCCGCGCCCCGGCGTCCGGCGAGCGGCTATCGAGGAGGCCCGGGAGATGGTGCTGGAGGCGGAGCGCCGTCGCCTGGTCGAGGCCATCGCCACGGGCCGGGCACCGCCGCCGGAGCCGCTGCCCATTGATACTCCCGCCATCGTGGGCATCCCGCGCGACACCGTGGCCGGCCGGCTCGACGCCCGGGGCGTCATCCGGGGCAACATCCATCTCTTCGACCTCGTGGGCGAGGTCGAGGTGGATGAGCTGTTTCTCTACGGCCATCACATCGGTGAGGGCGAAGCCGACTTCGCCTGGATCCGGCGAGGCGTGCCCATGACCCTGATCGAGCTGGACGCCAGGGCTGAGCGGCTCATGATCGAGGGATTCATCCTGGACAGCGCGCTGGCCCAAGTACACCATCGCGGTGACCGGGAGGGCGCCGGCAGGGCGGTGCTGGCGGCGTGGCAGCCCGACGACACGGCCTACCGCACGAATGTGGATTTCACCCTGGCCGTGGACCGGGGGGAGGTCCTGGTCCACGATCTCTTCATGCAATTCGACACGCTGACCTGGCAGTCGGTCCAGCCGGCGGTGGTCAGTTGGGACGACGAGGCGGTCGAGGTCGACGGCCTGGAGCTGGCAAGTGGCGACGGCGGTCTGATCATGGTTGACGGGCAGGTGCCTTTCGAGGCGGGAATGGACCTGCACGTGATCATGCGGGAAGTGGAGCTCGCGCACCTCGAGGCCCTGTTGCAGGACGATGAGGACATTGCCGGACGCTTCAGCCTGGAGACGCTGATCGGGGGCACCCTGAGTGCCCCGGAGTTCGAGGGTGTTGCCATCGTGGCGGGTGCGGCCCGGAACGATCAGCGGATCCCGGACGCCCGTATCGCCTTCACCTACGGCGCCATGGAGCTGACGCTGCTGGCGGAGTTGTTCGAGGAGGTGGGTCGCACGATGGCCATCGCGGAGGTCACATTGCCTTTGGACCTGGCCATCGTCGACCAGGTGGGCCCCAGGCTGGCCGAGGGCCCGCTGGTGGTAGACGTGATGGCTGACAGCCTGCCGCTGGGGGGTGTGGGAGCGCTGACGGATCAGGTCAGGGATGCGGAGGGGGTGTTGGCGGGCGAGTTCAGTATCCGCGGGACCTGGGATGCACCGGTCTCGGAAGGCGAGGCCACCGTGGTGGACGGCGCGTTCCGCGTTACGGCCACCAACGTTCGCTACGGTGACGTGGCGGCCAACTTCGTTTTCAGCGACGCGGAGCTGGTGGTCGACTCGCTGGTGGGCCGTGCGCGGGGTCCCGTGCGGGTGACCGGGGCGATTGACCTGAGCACGCTGACCGAGCCGGGCTTCGATCTGCAGTTGACTGCCGAGAACGCGTGGGTCATGCGCACGTCCGACTACCGGATCCGTCTCGACGCGGACCTGGAGATGGCCGGTCCCTTCGACCAGGTGGCGATAACTGGCCAGGCCCGGACCCGGCGCAGCGTCATCTACGTTCCCGAGACGCGGGGCGCCGCCGTGGTGGCCCTGGATGACCCCGCTCTCCTCCGGGAACTGGAGGGGCGGCTACTGGAGGCCGCCGAGGCGCTGGTCGACCGACCTTCCCCTCTCCTGGCCAACCTCGACGTGAACGTGGCCCTGAGGATCGAGCCGGACACCTGGATCAGGTCCACCGACTATAACGTGGAGATCTACACGCCTCCGGAGCTGGGGCCGCTGCGAGTCCGGCTCGACGCTGCGGCGGGCCGGTTGACGCTGGAGGGCACGGTGAACTCCGACCGGGGAGACTACTCGTTCCTGGGCCGTCGCTTCCGTGTGGCCCGGGGAGCCGCCACGTTCCTGGGTGGCAACCCCACGATTGATCCTCTGGTCCAGATCACGGCCGAGCATGAGGTGCAGATGTCCGGCCGGGAGGACTTCTCGATCCGGGTGGCCATCGGCGGCACGGCGCTCAACCCGATAATATCGGTGGAGAGTGATGCCCGGCCGCCCATTGATGATACCCAGATCTTCACGTACGTAGCACTGGGTCGGGCGGCGGGTGCCGTGCTCCAGCAGCAACGGACCACTTTGGCCGGGCAAGCTGGGGCCGCCGGTGACCTGGTGGGGAACGTGGCGGGTCTGGCTACCCAGCAGATGGCAGCCGTGGCCGCGAATACGATGTTGGACGAGTTCGAGAGCGAGTTGGCGCGGGAGCTGGGCCTGGACATTCTGCACATCTCGCCCGCTGATCTGCCGACCGAGCTCTTCACCGGCCAATTCGGTGATCTGGTCCGGGGCACCGAGATCGAGGCCGGCCTCTACATCGGGCCCCGCCTCTTCGCCGCTGTTCGAGCCCGCCCCACCACGGAGACCAGGCCCGGCGCGACGGTGGAGTACACCACCCCGGGTGGCTTCCGTTTCACCACCAGCATGGACCCGCGGTACCTGCCCGCTACGCCCACGCTCAGGATCGTGGAGCCTGAGCGCACCAGCGTGTTCAGCGCCTTCGTGGCAAGGGAGTGGCGGTTCTGATACGACTGGCGTGAACGGGCGACAACCCTTCAATTGAGCGGGCGGCAAGCCGTATCTGAAGCCGAGCGACCATTCGCGGAGACCGAGAGGTGATGATGCTTCGAGATCAGCGGCGGGCGCTCTTGCCACGGGCGGCGACCTAATGGACCATACCACGACTCAGCTCCCGCTGGCGGCTGCCGGCGCGGCCGCCGCGCTCTACCTGGTGGCAGGGGCGATGCTGGCATAACACTGTCGAGTGGCGAAACCGTGATGACCGTGCTGCGCCTGCTCCTCCTGGCAGGGCTGGGTTACGGGGCCCTGGCCGCCATGGTATGGCTGTACGCCGAACAGGTTTTGTTCCAGCCGCCGGCACCATCCTATAGCGGATCCATGGTCCCGTTCACCCCCGTGCCCGTGGGCCAACGGGATACCCTGGCGGTGCAGTACCTGCCCAACCCCGGCGCCCATTACACCATTCTCCACAGCCACGGCAACGCGGAGGACCTGGGCTTCCTCCAGCCCGTGTTCCAGGAGCTCCGGGCCGCTGGCTTCGCCGTCATCGGCTACGACTATCGGGGCTATGGCCGGAGCACGAACCGCCGTCCCACGGTCCGGAGGGCCATCGAGGACGCCGTCGCCGTCTATCACTACGCGGTCCGGGAGCTGGGGATACCGCCGGACAGGATCATCCTTCATGGCCGGTCCCTGGGGTCCGGCCCCACGCTCGAGCTGGCCACCCGCTACGATGCCGCCGCCGTGATCCTGGAGAGCGCCTTCGTCAGCGTGGTCCGGGTGGTGACCAGGATCAAGGTCTTTCCGTTCGACCATTTCTCGAATCTGGACCGGATCCGGAAGGTGAGCCGGCCCGTGCTCGTCATTCATGGGACCAGGGACGCGGTGATACCCACGTGGCACGGCCGGAGACTCTACGACGCGGCGCCGGGGCCCAAGGAGGCGTTGTGGGTCGAGGGCGCCGGGCACAACGACCTGGCCATGATCGCCGGGGCTGAACATGGCCAGGCGCTCGCCAGGTTCGCCGCCGGCATCAGTGAGGGCCCGTGATCAACAGCTGGGGACCACCTCGAGTGGCCCGATGTCAAGAAGGGGACACCTTCCGCCAACTCGCCTCACAGGCGCCTTGTGGCGCACGGAGAATCGGGTGACCGGCGCCCGCGACGGGCGCTCTGATCGCTTTCTGATCTGTAGCCCGGGCGGATGCCTTGCGTGATACGCCCGGGTGCATATTTTTTGCTCCCCGAAGCAGCAGACATGAACGCAACCAGGGGGGTCGGATTGCCCGTGGTACGCGTGCTCAGGCGTATAGGACGGGGAATTCGACGCGGAATCTCTACCCTGGCCCCACCACCGGGCTGGGTCTTTCCCGTCTCCATAGCCCTTGGCGCAGGGTTGGGTCTGTTGGCTCTGGTGTTCCACGTGTCCCGCGCCTCGTCCTACCTGTCTGACAATCCGGAGACGTGCGTCAACTGCCACGTCATGGCCCCGCAGTACGCCACCTGGTTCCACAGCCGCCACCGTCCTGTTGCTACCTGCAACGACTGCCACGTGCCCCATGACAACATCGTGCGGCACTACGCCTTCAAGGCCTCGGACGGGGCGCGCCACGCATTCTACTTCACCTTCCGGCTCGAGCCGCAGGTGATCCGGATCCACGCCGCCGGCCAGCGGGTGGTCCAGGAGAACTGCATCAGGTGCCACGCCGACGCCGTGCACGCCACCAACCTGCCGGAGGTGCGGGGCGACGATGTGCACGCGGAGGAGGGCCTACGTTGTTGGGACTGCCATCGGGAGACGCCACACGGTCGGGTCCGTGGCCTGGCCGCCGTCCCCTACGAGCACATCCCGCTGGCGGGCCCGGCCACGCCCACCTGGCTGCGTGACCTGATGACCCGAGGAACGAATCAAACTGAACCAGATCGGATTCCATGAGAATAGCCGAGGTAGTCCAGACGAGGCCCTGGGTCGGGTGGCTGCTGTTCCTTGCCACCGCCGTCCTCGTATTCCTGATCGGTCTGTTCGGCGCCACCATCATCGAGCGGCGGACCGAGGCGGTGGTGGCCGGTGTGCCGGTCCAGCCCATGCCCGAGTTCGAGCCGCGGAACGCCGTCTGGGGGCAGGCCTATCAGCGCCAGTTCCAGACATACATCCAGACGTTGGACACCACCTTCCAGTCCCGGTACGGGGGCTCGCGTCATCGTGACATGCTGGCCCAGCACCCGGAGATGGTGGTCCTCTGGGCGGGCTATCCCTTCGCCCGTGACTACGACCAGATCCGTGGCCACTACTACTCGGTGAAGGACGTCCACCAGAGCCTCCGGACCAACGTGGACATGCCTGGCACCTGCTGGACCTGCAAGAGCACGGACGTGCCCCGTCTCATGAACGAGCATGGCGTGGCAGGCTTCTACGCCATGACCTGGCGAGAGCTGGGTGAGGAGGTGGTCAACCCCATCGGGTGCCAGGACTGCCACGATCCTGCCACGCTACAGCTACGGATCACCCGGCCCGCCCTCCTTGAGGCGCTGGAGCGGATGGGTCGCGACATCGACCGCATCAGCCACCAGGAGATGCGGTCGCTGGTCTGCGCCCAGTGTCACGTGGAGTACTACTTCAGGGGCGAGGACAGCTACCTGGTCTTCCCGTGGGACGAGGACGGTCTCGACGCCGACGCCCAGGAGGCGTTCCAGGACCGGGTCGATCACACCGACTGGGTCCACAGCATCAGCCGCGCGCCCATGATCAAGGTGCAGCACCCTGACTACGAGCTCTACCAGAGCAGCGTGCACGCGCACCGGGGCGTGGCCTGCGCCGACTGCCACATGCCCTTCCACCGGGAGGGCGCGGTCAAGTTCACGAACCACCACATCCAGAGCCCGCTCAACGCCATCTCCACGTCCTGCCTGGTCTGCCACGGTGGCACGGAGGACGAGATGCTCGCCTTGGTGTACGCCAACCAGGACCGGGTCTTCCAGGTGCGTCGGGCAACGGAGCGCCAGCTCGCCATGCTCCATATCGAGGCCGGCGCCGCCTGGGACGCGGGCGCTACCGATGAGGAGATGGAGCCCATCCTCCAGATGATCCGGAGTGCCCAGTGGCGCTGGGACTGGATAGCGGCGTCCCACGGGGCCGGTGCCCATGCTCCCGCCGAGTCGGTCCGGCTCCTGAGCGTCGCTTCCCAGATGGCAGCCGAAGCCCGGCTCGAGCTGTCTCGTGTCCTGGGTCGCCTGGGTGTGCCCCAGCCGGTTCCCATGCCCGAGTGGGAGAAGTCGTCACTCCAGGCCTTCATCGGACTGGACATGGAGGCGGAACGGGCGCAGAAGCGGGCGTTCCTCCAGGACACCCTGCCAATCTGGTACGAGTCCGCCGCCCACGTGCAGCCTGGCCCCACCGACTTCGTGCCCAGGGTGCCCGGGGCGGACCCGAGGCGCTGACTGCCATGCAGCTCCTGGGCATCCACCACCTGACCGCCATCACCGCGGCGGTGCGGGAGAACTATCGGTTCTACACCCGCGTCCTGGGGATGCGGCTGGTGAAGCGGAGCGTGAACCAGGACGATGTGAGCGCCTACCACCTCTTCTATGCCGACGCGGTGGGCAATCCAGGGACCGACTTGACCTTCTTCGACTGGTCCATGCCCCGGGAGCAGCGGGGCACGCACAGCATCGTCCGCACCGGTCTCCGCGTGGCTGACGAGGAGAGCCTGGAGTGGTGGGCCGTGCGGCTGGACGAGCACGGCGTCGCCCACGGCGGCGTCCAGTCACGGGACGGGAGGGCTACGCTGGATTTCGAGGATCCGGAAGGCCAGCGCCTGTCCCTGGTGCACGACCGGGAGGGATTGGGGGCGTTCGAGGCCTGGGCTCGGAGCCCCGTCCCCGCCGACCATCAGGTCCGTGGCCTGGGCCCCGTCATCATGAGCGTACCGGCCCTGACGCCCACCGAGGCCACCCTCACCGGCCTCATGAACATGTCAGCTGCCAGGGAGTACTCGGACGCGGCCCTCGGTGGGGGGGCGGTTCACGTCTTCGAGATGGACAGAGGCGGGCCCGGCGGCGAACTGCACATAGCCGTCCAGCCGGACCTGCCCGTGGCCAGGCAGGGCGCGGGTGGGGTCCACCACGTGGCATTTCGCACGCCGGACCACGAGTACGACGCCTGGGCTCGTAGATTGGTGGATCTACGAATCCCCAACAGCGGGCCGGTGGACCGGTTCTATTTCAGGAGCCTCTACTTCCGCGAGCCCAACGGCGTACTCTTCGAGATCGCGACGGAAGGTCCCGGCTTCACCGTGGACGAGGACGCCGCCACCCTGGGCGAGTCAGTGGCGTTGCCCCCGTTCCTCGAGCCGCGACGTCACCAGATCGTGGCGAACCTGGAGCCTATCGACTGATCGGCTGACCCGGCCGATCAGGAGCCCCAGGGCGGCGGCGGCGGCGTGACCGGCTGGCTCAGGTCGAAGTCCACCCGGAGCCGCCGCTCAGTGCCTTCCCGACGCAGGGCGTACGTGAACACCTCACCCGGCCGGACCTCGATGGTCCACACGTTGGTGGCGGCCTCGGGCAGCATGTCGGCGGTCTCCTGGTCCGCCGGGAACTCCTGCCGGTAGGCGGTGCCCTCGTCGGTGGTGTCCCCGCCGTACCAGGTCAGATCCTCAGGCGTGCCATCCTCGTGGCGGTGGTCGTGCTTGAGACGCAGCCCGTCATCGGTGCGGAAGAGCACCCAGGTGCGGGACCGGTCCTCACCGACGTGGAACGGGATCCTGATGACGTCCGGGTCGCACTCGCGCACATGCATCACCAGGTGGCGGTCGGTGAAGACATCGTCGGGTGGGACCCGCTCCGCCAGCTCACCCTCGAAGGCCATGCCGCAGAGGCTCTCCAGCGCCGACCAGAACTCCTCCTGCGCTTCGGGCAGAGGGTCGTCACCGGGGGCGGGAGCCTGGGCCCCGCAGCCGGCCAACATGGCGGCTGCTACCAATACCGGAACTATCGATTTCTTTGTCATGGTCGTGAAGGTGCGGCTTTTCTCTGGTTGGATCAAGTCCTGGCCACCTCGAGACTGTCGCACGTGACGCCCGTCGACCTGGACCCTGCCGTGCTGCCGGTTGCCCTGTTCCAGGCCGGCCCCCGTTGCTACCTTCCCAGTGTCCACGACGCTACCAAGGAGTATCCATGCATTCGACGACGAAGCTGCGCCCGGCTCTTCCGGCCGTGCTCACCTGCATGTTCGCCATGACTGCCGCCTGCAATATCGTTCCCGCGCCGAGCAATCCGTCCCAGGCCGAACCCCAGCATCCTTCGGAGACCGCTCAGATCCAGTGGGGGCTGGTGGTCCACGGAGGCGCCGGCACCATCACGCCGGACGACATGACCGCTGAGCTGGAAGCCGAGTATCACGCGGCGCTCGAGGAGGCGCTCCGGGCCGGTCACCGGGTCCTGGCGGACGGGGGCAGCAGCCTGGACGCCGTTGTCGCGGCCAACATGGTGATGGAGGACTCGCCGCTCTTCAACGCCGGACGGGGCGCCGTCTTCACCGCCGAAGGCCACAACGAGCTGGATGCCAGCATCATGGATGGCGCCACGCTGGACGCGGGGGCCGTGGCCGGGCTGCGCACCGTTAAGAATCCCATCGTGCTGGCCCGGCGAGTCATGGACTCCTCCCCCCACGTGATGCTGGCCGGGTCCGGAGCCGAGGAGTTCGCCCGGGAGCAGGGCGTGGAGATGGTGGACCCGTCGTATTTCTTCACCCAGCGCCGCTGGGACGCCCTCGAGCGCGCCAGGGCCGCCGAGCGGGAGCAGGCTTCCCTGGACCCGGCAGCCGCCGATGACCCCACCACTCGGTACAGCACCGTGGGCGTGGTCGCACTCGACCAGGATGGCAACGTCGCCGCCGGCACCACCACCGGCGGGATGACCAACAAGCGCTGGGGCCGGATCGGCGACGTGCCCGTGATCGGTGCCGGGACCTACGCCGATGACCGCTGTGGCGTGAGCACCACCGGTTGGGGCGAGTACTTCATCCGGAATGTGGTCTCCTACGACGTCTGCGCCCGCATGCGCTACCGGGGCGTCAGCCTGGAACGGGCTGCGGAAGAGGTGATCTGGGGCCGGCTCGAGGTCCAGCAGCCCGAGACCGGCGGCCTCATCTCCCTGGACGCCGATGGGAACGTGGTGATGACGTTCAACTCCCGCGGCATGTACCGGGGCTACATCGACCAGGACGGCCAGGTCCACACCGCCATCTACAGGGAACCATGAGGCAGCCATGCCCACCGCGCTGGTGGCCGGCGCCACCGGCCTGGTAGGTCGACAACTGGTCAGACTGCTGGCGGGCGACGACGACTACGAGCGGGTCATCGTCGTCGCCCGGCGTCCGCTGGACCCGGCACCGGACCGGGTCGAGCAGAGGATATTCCCCTTCGAGCGACTCCACGACAACCGACGCCACCTGAAAGCGGACCACGTCTTCTGCGCGCTGGGCACCACCAGGAAGGACGCCGGCTCCAGAGACCGGTTCCGCCAGGTGGACGTGGAGCTCACCCGCCTGATCGCGCACCTCTCCCGCGAGCACGGCGCCCGACACTTCTCCCTCGTCAGCGCCATCGGCGCCAGTGCCAGCTCGCCTTTCTTCTACAATCGGGTGAAGGCCGAGGCCGAGCAGGCGGTCCGCGACGCGGGCTTCCCCAGCGGCGCCATACTCCGCCCCTCGGTCCTGGGCGGGCATCGGGAAGGCCGGCCCATGGAGCACCTGGCCCGGCTGTTGATGCGGGCGGCGCCAGCCCGGTGGCGCACCATCGATGCAGCCGACGTGGCTCGAGCCGCCATCGTCATAGCCAGGACCGAGACGCCCGGCTGGCAGGTGCTGGAGTCGGACCGGATCCGGGAGTTGGCCAGGCACCACCCCGGACACGACGCCGGCCACTGAGCTGGCAACGACTGGCAGGCGCTGGAACTGGTCAGGTCCCCGCTCAAAGATGATTCCCGCTGGCCCTTCCCCACAGCGCCACCTCGTCACAGATTCCGGTAGTCCTGACACGAGACGGAGGTGAGATGAAGGAATCGGAAGTGGTGGCGCTGGCGGGACAGGTGTCGTACCAGAAAGGGTCAGTGGTGAGCCGCAAGATCCTGAGCGGAAAGCGAGGCAACGTCACCCTCTTCGCTTTCGCCGAGGGTGAAGGCCTGACGGAGCACACATCGCCCTACGACGCCCTGGTGGTGGTGCTGGAGGGCCAGGCCGCCATCCGCATCGCCGACGACGAGCACCAGGTGGCCGCCGGGCAGGCGATCCGGCTGCCCGCCGGAGTACCCCACGCCCTGGCCGCGAACCAGCCGTTCAAGATGATGCTCACCATGATCCGGCATGACGACTGAGCCGGTCGATGGACGGGCGAGCCGCGAGGAGCTGGCGAACGTACTGACCCACGGCGCCGGTGTGGTGGCCAGCATCGCCGCCGCGGCGATCCTGATCACCATGGCGGCGCTGGGTGGGCGGCCGACGCAGGTCGTGGGCGCGTCCGTCTTCGCCACCACCCTCATCGCCCTCTACACGGCGTCCACCATCTACCATGCGGCCCGCTCCGCCCGCTGCAAGGCCCGTCTCAAGGTCCTGGACCATTCCGCCATCTACCTGCTGATCGCCGGGACCTATACGCCGTTCATGCTGGGCGGCGTGGGTGGAGGCTGGGGCTGGAGTCTGTTCGGTGTCATCTGGGGCCTTGCCGTGGTAGGGATCGGCCTCAAGCTGCTCTTCACCGGTCGGTTCCGACTGCTCTCCACCGCCGTATACGTGGGGATGGGGTGGCTCGTGCTGGTGGGCATAGTGCCCGTCGCGCAGGCCCTGCCCCAGGAGACACTGGTGTGGCTTGTCGCCGGCGGCCTGGTCTACACGGCCGGCACCGTCTTCTACCACAGCAGGACTCTCCCTTACGCCCACGCCATCTGGCACCTCTTCGTCCTGGGCGGGAGCGTCTGTCACGCGGTGGCAGTAGCTACGCTGCTCTGACCCGGAGTAACGTGGTCCGATTGCTGGGCACAAGTTCCCCGGCGGGTGTGCTAGTCGCAGCTGCGGCTAGCACACCCGGTGGATCCTGAATGGACTGGTCGAGGAGGATGGCTGAACGGCCGTCGTCGATGTTCCGGTCGGGGCCGTGGTGGGGCCCATCCGCCTGAAGCTGCTACTACTCTTCCAGCTTCGTGACGTTCTCGGCTCGCGGCCCTTTCGGGTCCTGGACCAGGTCGAATTCGACGCGGTCGCCCTCCGCCAGGGACTTGAAGCCCGTTCCTTCGATGGCGGAATGATGCACGAACACGTCCTTGCCGCCCCCGTCCGGCTGGATGAAGCCGAAGCCCTTGTCGTCCATGAACCTTGCTACCTTGCCCGTCTCTCGTGCCATGATCTGTCCCGGATGTGATGAGGGTTGTTGAAATCGGTTGCTGATTCGGTAGTGCAAGGATCGTGCTCCCGCACGAAACCTTCGTTTCCCGGCCCGTGTACCCAGGGCCGGGCGCACTGATAGCGCCATCCGAATCGAGAGGAGAAGAATATGCCGAAGCGACTCGCAGGTCCACTCGCTTCTGCGCTGCTGGTGGTTTCCGTGGCCACGGTGGCCGAAGCGCAGGAGCCACTGGGCTGTCCGGAAATAGACGAAGGTGCCGGCGTCCCCGTGGATCTGCGCGGCGCGCGGCCACATTCGATAGAGCTATGCGGTCTGCCCGTAGAGCTGGGTGAGCAGCGTGCCGAGCCTTCGACCGAGGGCACTACGGGCCAGGGCGGCTGATGCGAGACCGCACCGCCTGGCCCCAGGCCGTGCGGTATTCCGGCGGTGGGCCGGCCCCCGATCCTGGTCGTCGAGTCCCGCCGGTTTGTGATCAGCGACCCTGGCGGTCGGCGAGCATGGCGTCTCGCCTGGCTCTGAACTCGTTGCCCTCGTGCCAGTTCGGGTATGCCGGCGTCTGTGCCACGTCGTAACCTACCAGGAAGAGGAGCTGTGAATCCTCGACCAGGCCGGACATGTCCCAATCGGTCTGTACCTCGTCCGTCGGTTTGTGGTAGTGGTCCCGTGTGAACTCCTCACGCATGGCCTCGCCCCAGCCCTCGGGCCGATCCAGGAACCGCGTGCCCGTGCCGATGTAGAGGGCCGGCACGCCCTGTCGGGCGAACTCGAAGTGGTCGGAGCGATAGAAGAATCCCTTCTCCGGCTCCGCGTCCGGCTCCAGGACCCGGCCCTGTGCCGAGGCGTGCCGTTCCAGGACGTCTTCCAGCGTCGAGCTGCCCCGGCCAATGACGATCACGTCCTCCGTCCGGCCCCAGGGGAAGAAGGCGTCCATGTTGATCACGGCCACGGTCCGCTCCAGCGGGTAGAGCGGGTTCTCCGCGTAGTGGCGCGCCCCCAGCAGCCCCTGCTCTTCCGCCGTCAGAGCCAGGAACAGGATCGACCGGTCCGGCGGCTCCGGGAGCAAGGTATAAGCCCGGGCCATCTCGATCAGCATCGCCGTGCCCGTGGCATTGTCCACGGCGCCGTTGTAGATCAGGTCACCATCCCGTCCCAGGTGGTCCCAGTGGGCGATGTACAGCACGTACTCGTCCCGCCGCTCCGGATGCGCACCGGGCAGCTTGGCCACCACGTTCTGGGACTGGACGGTACGGTGCTGGAGGTCCGCGGTGAACTCCGCCGTGGCGCCCAGCGGTACCGGCTCGAAGTCCGCGGTGCGGGCCCGGTCCTTCAGGGCGTCGAAGTCGTGGCCGGCGGTGGCGAACAGCTCCCGGGCGAAGTCGTCGGTGATCCACGCCTCCACCTTCAGAGGCGCGTCGCCGCCGTCGCTCTGGATGCTCATGTTCTCGCCGCCCCAGCTCCCCGTGACCACGTCCCACGGATACCCGGCGGGACCCGTCTCGTGGACGATGATCACCGCGTCGGCGCCCTTCGAAGCCCCGATCTCGTACTTGTACGTCCAGCGGCCGTACAGGGTCATGGCTTCCCCGTTGAACATGTCGGGGTCCAATGCGTCAGGGTCGTTCGGGTCCGCCACCGGCGGGTCACTGACCAGCATGACCAGCGTCTTGCCCGTCATGTCCTGGCCCTCGTAGTCGTCCCAGTCGTACTCCGGCGCTTCCACGCCGTAGCCGACGAACACCACCTCCGAGCCGGTCACCTCGACACGGTCGCCCTCACGGTACGACACGCCCACAAAGTTCTCCGGGAAAGTCAGCGGCAGGGTCTGCCCGTCCACCGCGATGGAGCCGGTGGTGTTCGAACGGACACCAACCAGCGTCACGTCCTGCGTGTACGTGCCGTTCGGGTTGCCAGGCTCCACGCCGAGCGACTCGAACTGCTCGAGCAGGTAGGCCACCGTCTTCTCCTCGCCCACCGTGCCCGGCAGCCGACCTTCGAACTCGTCGGAAGCCAGAACCTCGATGTGCGCCAGGAGACGATCCCCGGAGATGCTCTCCAGCGCCGGGCCAGCCATCTCCATTGAGACCGCGGGCCGATCCTCCACCACCGCGCATGCCACTGTCAGCAACAGCACCGCCGCCGTCGCCAGTACCCGCCTCAGAATCATCTGAACCTCCGTCGGCTTCCTTCAAGTCGTAGGGTGACCCCCGAAACATGACATCAGGCGACACGCGACACCAGCGGGCCACCCGCCCACGATGCCCATCCCGCCACCACTTGCCCGCCCACAGACCCGCCCCTACTCTCCTGCCGTGAGCCCGGAAAACCACCTCTCCGTCCGCACCCTCGCAGCCGTCTACCGCAGAACGGCGCCATGGGTCCTCGCGGTCTGGGCGATAGATCTGCTCATCCCAGGGCCGCCCGCCCAGCAGATCCTGCTCAATCTGGGAGCCAGCATCTTCTACGGAGCCGCAACAGCCAGGGCCCTCGGACTCCACGCCGATTGGAGCGTCCCGGCACTGGCCGTCGACCGCGCCTTCAGCCACCTCACCAGCCTGACCACCCTCGTCGTCCTCACCGCCTTCGCCGCCGGGATCGGCGCCACACTCGGCGCCATGGCCGCCCATGCCGCCGGACTGCCGGACCAGCGCCTCCTCTCCATCCCCTCCGGCGCACTCGCCGCCTTGCCCATACTATGGTGGCACTGGCCGGCGATCATACTCGCCTACATGGTGCCCGAGCAGTTCGGCATACGCCTCAAACCGCCCAGGGCGTGGAGAGGGCCCCGCTACGGTGATGCGCGCCGCCTCGCTCGCGCCGCAGGCGACGCGGGAACCACAGCCGTCCTCCTCGGGTTCGCTCTGCTCTGGCTCGTGCTCAGCCTGACCGTCGACCACCCCACCCTGGCCACCGCCGTCCACGCCGCCTCATATCTCCTGTTCATCCCCATACTCCTCACCATGGCCGCCGTCGAGACCCTGCGCATGTTGCACCGGGCAACGGCCGATCAAGACTCTTGAGTCCCCGCCCACTACATCGTATCGTTATATCCTCGAACGTCCGCCATTGACACGATTATCGTCGCCTTTCCGGACGGACGCCGGGCTGGTTAGTGACTCACCTGTGGATGATTGCCTAATGCGGGAGCGGCTGGTTCTACTGGTCGATCGTGATGAAGACACGCGCCGGATCCTGGGCGCGGTCTTCGCCCATTCCGGGTTCAGGGTGCTCGCCGCGTCCAGTGGCGAGGAGGCCCTGTCGCTGCTGGAGGACCACGAGCCGGACGTGGTGGTTGGGGATTTCCCCATGGAGGTCCCGGGTCGAGGACGGTTCACGACCCTGCTCCGACTGGACAGCAGATTCCGGAGCACGCCGGTTCTGTCGGTGACGGCGCGGGCCATGGCCGAGGAGCTTGCGGTTACGAGCGAGGTGGCGGACGCCTTCCTGCTGAAGCCGGTCCGTCCGGTAGCGGTGGTTTCGGCGGCGTCACGGCTCCTGTCGGTGGATCCGGTGTATTAGCACCGGCGGTCGTCTTGGTGCTCGGGTCAGGCCATGGCCGCGGGAGCGATGATGACGAGAACAAAGCTGCTGGTTCTACCTCTGGCCGTGGTTCTTGCGGGCTGTGCCTCCGGGGACCGTGGTCCCTACTCTCATCTGGATCGTCCGCGTCTGGCTGTGGAGGGTCTGGGCGCTCGCAACTGTCACTATGTTGCCGCCCCCGAGGCGCCTGCCAGCCTGGACGAGCTTGCCCGTCCTGGCACGCGGGGCTCGATCATGCTGTGGGGCCGTGATTCATCTGCCAGTGACACGGTGGAGGTCTCCGTCCGGTACGGCTACGACGGCCGTCTTTCCTGGACCCGTGCGATCAGTAGCAACGTGCATGGGTCGAGGGTGGCGGAGCTGGAGCGGGTGCTGAGCTCGAGCGTGGGTGAATACGGCCCGGCGGATTGGGGCGTGAGGATCCGTGTGGTGGGCGGTACGGTGGAAGCCGTGTTGCCGTCGGTTGTTTGTGACGCGCGGCGAGGCCCGCGGGTGGGTGACGTGATGCCGGGGATCGTGACCCGGGCGGACCAGATGGAGATGGCCCAGGCGGCCGGCCGGGACCTTCAGCTGGCGGTGGGTCTGGACGAGCAGGGTCGTGTGCTGGGCGTCAGGCTGGTGCACACTTCGGGCAGCCGCCTCCTGGACCAGTACGGGATGGATCTGGCCCGAGCCCACAGCTACGAGCCGAAGCTACATGACGGCATCGGCGTTCCCACCACGTTGGACGTCCGGTTCCGGGTGCCACGCCGGCGTTTCTGACACGCCCGCGCCGTCTGCCGACCGTCCCGCCACCTCCCAGCTTCCGGCCGTACCCACTCCGCTTCCTCCGACCTCTCGAAGTCCTCAGTGTTCACGCCGGCGGGCCGGCTTGATCGGAGCGGGTTGTTCCGCGACCTTTTCGTGTTATGTCTGAATTGATGACCAGAGAGGTCGATCGGCGGCGGACGTTCGCCATCATCAGCCATCCAGACGCGGGCAAGACCACGCTGACGGAGAAGCTGTTGCTGTATGGTGGCGCGATCCATCTGGCCGGTTCGGTGAAGGCGCGGCGTGCGGAGCGTCATGCCACGTCGGACTGGATGGAGTTGGAGAAGGAGCGGGGCATCTCGGTCACGTCCAGCGTGTTGCAGTTCGACTACGAGGGTTACCGTATCAACCTGCTGGACACGCCTGGCCATCAGGATTTCTCCGAGGACACCTACCGTACGTTGGTGGCGTCGGACAGCGCCATCATGCTCCTGGACAACCGGAAGGGAGTGGAGGAGCAGACGCGGAAGCTGTTCGAGGTGTGCAAGCTCCGTCGCATTCCCATCTTCACGTTCGTCAACAAGTGCGACCGAGCGGGTGAGGACCCGCTCCGGCTGCTGGACGACGTGGAGTCGGACCTGGGTCTACGGTGCTTCCCGGTGAGCTGGCCCATCCATCGGGGCAACGAGTTCCTGGGCGTGTACGACCGGTTGGCGGGCACGGTGAGCCTGTTCGACCGTGGCGGTGACCATGGAGCCAGGCGGGCGCAGGTTTTGGCTGGCGGGCTGGAAGATCAGGTTGTGCTGGACCGTCTGGGCGACCAGGTGGTGGCGCGGTTGCGGGACGACCTGGAGCTGCTGGACATGGCCGGGTCCGAATTCGATGCGGACGCGGTGGCGGCGGGCGAGCTGTCGCCGGTCTTCTTCGGTAGCGCGCTGACGAATTTCGGCGTGGAGCCGCTGCTGCGGCGGTTCCTCGAGTTTTCGCCCCCGCCGCCGCCCCGCCGGACCGAGGACGGCGCCGAGATCGAGCCCGGCAAGCCGGAGTTCACGGGCTTCGTTTTCAAGATCCAGGCGAACATGGACCCGCGGCATCGTGACCGGATAGCCTTCGTCCGGATCTGCAGTGGCCGATTCGAGCCGGGTCTGGGTGTGCGCAACACGCGCACCGGCTCGTTGTTGCGGTTGACGCACCCGCAGCAGTTCATGGCCCGGGAGCGCCAGATCGTGACGGAGGCCTGGGCGGGCGACGTGATCGGGATCCACGACCGGGGCGAACTGCGTATCGGGGACACGCTTTCCGCGGACGGCGAAGTCCGGTTCGGCGGCATCCCCCGGTTCAGTCCGGAGCACTTTGCCCGCGTCCGGGTGGCGGACCCGCTGCGGCGGAAGCAGCTCGATACCGGGCTGCGCCAGCTGAGCGAGGAGGGCGCGGCCCAGGTCTTCCACGAGGACGTGCAGGCGGGGCATACGCCCATCGTCGGGGCCGTTGGCCTCCTCCAGTTCGATGTGCTGCTGCACCGCCTCGAGCACGAGTACGGCGCCAGGGCCATGCTCGACCGGCTGGACTACCAGTTCGCCCGTTGGGTCGATGGCCCGGACGCCGACATCCGCCGTGTGGCCCGGGGCCAGGGCCGACTCCTGGTCTACGATACCAGGGAGCGTCCGCTGATCCTGTTCGGCAGTCGCTGGGCCTTGCAGCACAGCGAGGAGCGAGAGGATGCCTTGACCTTCCACTCCATCGCCCCCTGAGCCGCAGGACCTTCGGGCTTCGGCGGGTTGGCGGGCGGAGGCGGGTGTCGGGCGGAGGCGGGTGTCGGGCGCTCGAGCTCCGAACTCCGAGCTTCGAGCTTCGACCGCCCCGCCACGTCCCGGCCTCCGCTTGCCGGGCTTCGGCGGGCTGGCGGGCGGGGGCGGGTGTCGGGCGCTCGAACTCCGAACTCCGAGCTCCGAGCTCCGACCGCCCCGCCACGTCCCGGCCTCCGCTTGCCGGGCTTCGGTGGGTTGGCGGGCGGGGACGGGTGTCGGGCGTCCCATACCCGTACCCACTCCGCTTCCTCGGACCTCTCCGAGCCCACTGTGTCACGCGGTTGGAACTCCACCTGAGCCGTTGACATGCTCGTGGAGGCGGTTATACCGTTGACCATGGAAGCCAGGCACCTGCTGAAACAGCTCAAAGACGACGGCTGGTATCTCGGCGACACCGAGGGCGCCAGCCGTCAGTACATCCACCGGGACCGGCCGGAAGTTATCACCGTCTGCGTCCGCTACACCGACGAGCTCACGGGCGAGGCCGAAGCCAGCGCCCTTGCGCCTGGTCCGCCCCGTTCCGAGGCCGATCCGGAGGTGGTGCTGGAGGAGACGGGGACCGGGTTCGTCGCCTATTCGCCGGACCTGCCCGGCTGTGTGGCCACGGGGCAGGACGAGGCAGACGCCAGGGCGCGGCTGGCCGCCGCCATGGAATTGCACCTGCGAGGTCTTGGGAGCCGTTGATCGGGCCTGACCGCCCTTGCTCGACGACGACACGTGAGGACAGGGATGAAAGCCACGGCAGACATACAGGTGATCCCCATCGGCGCGGGTGTATCGGTGCGGACGGAGGTCCAGCGGGCGCACCAGGTCCTGGAGGAGTCGGGCCTGCCCGTCTCGCTGCACCCCAACGGCACCAGCATGGAGGGTGAGCTGGCTGATATCCTGGACGCGGTGCGGCGGGTCCACGAGACGCTCCACGCCGAGGGCACGGTGCGGATCGCCAGCTTCGTCAAGCTCAGCACGCGGACGGACAAGGAGCCGTCGCTGGCGGCCAAGATGTTCTGAGGTGGCCGGCCCTCGCGTCCGGGTCGGAACCCAGGGCTGGAGCTACGGGCACTGGGGCGGCCGGTTCTATCCCGCGGGCGCCCGGTCAGGCGACTGGCTGGAGCTCTATGCCCGGGCTTTCGACGTGGTCGAGGTGGATTCCACCTTCTACGGCCCGCCGCCGCCGGAGCGGTTCGGGGCCTGGCGTCGGAAAGTGCCGGACCACTTCACGTTCACGCTGAAGATGCCTGGCGAGGTCACGCACCAGGGCCGGCTCCGGGATACGCGGCTGGCCCTCCGGTTCTGTGATGACGCCCGGGCGCTGGAGGAGTGCCTGGGCCCGATCCTGATCCAACTCCCGCCCGACTTCTCACCGGCGGAGCGGTCGGCGGTCACTTCGTTTCTGCCCGTGCTGCCCGGAGACCTGAGCTACGCCATGGAGTTTCGGGACCGGCGCTGGTTCGAGCCGCGGACGTTGGAGCTGCTGGCTGATGCGGGTGTGGCCATGGCGGTGAGCGTGGGTCCCTGGCTGGCGGAGCGGCAGGCCCGGGATCTGGCTGCCGCGCTGTCGGGCCGGCTCCTCTACCTCAGGTGGCTCGGCACGCCTCGTCACCAGCGGGACCTGGCCGCGGCTGCGGCGGAGCGTGACGACGAGTTGACATCGTGGGCGGAGCTCATACCCTCACTGGCGGTGGACGAGGTGCTGGCCTTCTTCAACAACGACTACCAGGGCCACAGCCCGGGCAGTGCCAGGCGGTTCCAGGCCCTGCTGGGTCAGGAGCCCGTGAGCCCTGACGACCTGGATCCTCAGTTCGAGTTGTTCTGAGTGGTGGGCGGAGCGCCGGCCGTGGGATCGATGGGCAGCCGGGTCGGTGCCGCTGCTCGACCGACCAGCCCTGCCACCGGCGCGTACTCCTGCCAGTGCTCGCGGCGGGCCTCCATGGCCGCCTTTGCGGTGGGCGCTTCATCGGGAGCGGTGATCGGGGCGCGAGTGAAGACGGCCCGGAACGGCCGTTCGTCCCACGCTCTGGCGTAGACGGTCATCCCTGCCGTGGCGCCCACGGGCCTCAGCTCGCCGGGGTCGCGGGGTGCGGGTCTCCCCTGTGGTACCCAGAGCCTGCCATCCACCACCAGCCGCGTCACCTCCTCCGGGGCGGGGCCGATGACCTCCGCCACCAGCTCCGGGGGCGGCGCACGCCTGGCCTGTTCTTCCGGGATGTTGCCGGGCAGCCCCAGGTCCCGGCAGGCGACGGCCAGCAGTGCGGCAGCGGTGATCATGAGGATGGATGCGCGCGTCATTGTCTCTTTCCGTTGATCCGCAGCGAAGGCTCGCCAGCGGCGGCGAAGGCGCGCCAGCGTTGGCGCGGCTGAAAGATGCATTGTCGGGCCTGCCGACGCCAGCCGAGAGGTTGCGCCGGAGCGGGTCTCACGCTATCACATGGTGCGCGTCAGGCGCATTCGTTCCCCGGATCTCCAGGTCTTTTCAGGTTGACACGGCTGAGGCAATCCCTTGAGACGGCTCGTGCGGCCGTCCGCGTCCTGCTGCTGGGCGGCAACCTGGCCTCGTTGACTCTGGCCAGCCGGCCGCGTGAGCTGGTAGCCTACCTGAGCGAGAGCCTGTTTCTCCTGCGTGCCATGACGGGGCGGCGCGGCGTGAGGCAGAGCAACGTGTTCGACGTGCTGGACTGCCCACCCACGCAGGAGATCACGCTGGCGAATTTGGATGGCGACACCTGGCTCCGCGAGGTGCCTTCCTACACCGCGGACATAGTATCCCTCTGTCTGATCTGTCGGGCGCTGCGGCCGCGGGTGGTCTTCGAGATCGGCACGCTCCACGGCTACACGGCCCTGCACTTCGCCCTCAACAGCCCTGAGGAGGCCACCGTCTACACGTTGGACCTGCCCCAGGATGCGCGGCCGGAGCCGGCGCTCCACACAACCGTTGTGGACGACGCCCACATCAAAGCGGGCACGGGGGCAACACGGCGGCTGTTCGAAGGCACGGCCGCGGCCGGCAAGATCGTCCCCCTCTATGGCGACAGCGCCAGGTTCGACTTCTCGCCCTACCACGGGGAGGTGGACTTCTTCTTCATCGATGGCGCCCATTCCTACGACTACGTGGCGTCCGATACGCTTCACGCCCTGGCCTGTGCCCGGCCTGGCGGCGTGATCGCGTGGCACGATTTCGGCCGTGCGGGTGTGAACGGAGTGAGTCGCCTGGTCCGGGAGCTGGCGTCTACGCGGGAGATACACGCTGTCCCCGGTGGCTCCCTGGCCTTCACCGTGGCCTGACCGGTATGCTGATCGACTGGACGTGACGACGTCGCGGCCCCAATCTTCGACGAGCGGCGCCGACCGCGCCGACGATCTCGATGGAACAGGAGGCTGATTGGATGCGCATCGCCATTGATCCCGTGCCGCTGGTCCTGGGCATCTACGCCCAGGCCGGTGGACTCATGCACCGGGCCGTGGCCCGAGCCGAAGACGGGGACCCACAGGAGCTGGGCCGCCGGTTCGGCGGGCGCCGGGACGAGAGTGTCGACCGGGAGGTGCAGCGGCTGGTGAAGGCGGTGCATACAGAGGTGAAGACGTCGGACAAGCTGCTCAAGAAGACGTCCGACATCTGGAAGATCTCGGCGGAGACGGACCTGGTCGAGCTCGTGGTGCACCGGCGCGGTGAGGACGAGGATCCTCGCTCGTACGTCCTGCTCCGGCCCGATGACGTGCGGGAGATCCTCCGCTCGGTCCGCGCTGCGGCGGAGGGGGCTGGTGAGGGAAGCGAGACGCTCGAGGCCCTGGACCAGGCGATAGAGGCCATCGCGGGCCGGCCCAGCGAATACTACACCTTCGGCTTCGACCCCTGGGAGTCCTGACTCGTTGAGCCGGATATGGCTGGCGGCCGTCGCCGCCCTGGCCCTGTCGACGGGGCACGCCGCGGGGCAGGACCTGCAACGTGCTGATCCGCTGCTGCGCTTCCTCCTGACCAACCAGCGGCTTCTGGTCAGGGAGGCGCCTCCGGCGCCGGTGGAGCCGCTGTGGGCTCCGGGAACCGTTCCAGCCATGCCCGGCCCCCTGCTGGAGCCGGTCCTGGAGTGGGATGCTCCTTCGCCCCGGGTCCGGACCCTGATCGAGCTGGGGCCCGGCGGCGAGGCGGCGCTCCGTCGCCATGGGGTGAGGATCGGCGTCAGGGCGGGCGACGTGGTGACCGCGCGGGTACCGCTGTCGGTCCTGCCGGCCCTGCTGCTCGAGCCGGGCGTGAGGGGCATTGAAGCGGCGGCCATCCTCCGTCCCCTGGGCCTGGTGCCGGGCGGTCGGGTCGCCAGTATGCCGGCCGTCGCTGCCGCTCACCTCACCATGCACGCTCCCGCTGCCGCCAGCCTGGCACCTGCGGACATCGCCGGCTCGGACGCGGGCTTCGATGCGCTCCGCCAGCGGGCGGGCGACGGTTGGGACGGGCTCACGGGCCGTGGCGTCATCGTGGGGGTGTACGACACGGGGCTGGACCTGGAGCACCGGGACTTCCGCAGGCCGGACGGGGGGACCAGGGTCCTGTTCGCCTGGGACCAGACGGAGTCTGGCTCCGGCCCCGGCCGCCTGGGCGAGCACGTGTTGGACCATGGCATTGAGTGCGGCGCCAGCGCCATCGAAGCAGGTGCCTGCCCCATGGTCGACCGGGTGGGCCACGGGACCCACGTGGCGGGGACGGCCGCTGGCAACGGCTCGGCCACCGGTCGTCGCATGCCCGGCTTCCGGTTCCCTGGCGGTGCTCCTGGCGCTGACCTGATCGTGGTGAAGGGAGGCGAAGGCCAGTTCACGGCCGACCTGCTGGTGGAGGGCGTGGCCTACATCTTCGAGCGGGCGGCGGCGCTGGGCCGCCCGGCGGTGATCAACCTGTCCCTGAGCACCCAGGCCGGGCCCCACGACGGCACCACCCTCCTGGAGCGGGCGCTGGACGCGCTGAGCGGGCCGGGCCGCGTGATCGTATCAGGCGCGGGCAACTCCGGTGACCATCGCAACACCGTGCCGGTGAATCCGAACGGCCCCTTCCACGCCCAGGGCAGCGGCGGAGCGGGGACGCACGGGCTGAGCGTGCCGTCCTACGAGCCTGCCCCCGGCCCGGCCAACGACGCCGCGCTCCTGGAGCTCTGGTACGCCGGCGCCGACTCCCTCACCATCACCATCCGCTCACCCCGTGGCGATGCGGCCACGGCGGTTACCGGCGACACCGCGTTCGTGGAGACGCCGGGTGGAGCGATAATCATCATGAACGCCCACGATGGCCCGTCACCCCTGAATGGTGACCATGGGGCCATCATCGCCATAGTGGACGCGGATGCGGCGGTCCCGCCGGACAGCGGTCGCTGGGAGATCCAGGTTACGCCCGCCAACGCCGGTGCGGGCGGCGATTACCACCTCTGGCTGGTAGGCTCGACCTTCGGTCCGGCCGCGGTCCTGGAGGGCGGGACCACCAACCGGTACCTGGTGGGCGTGCCCGCCAGCGCGGATCGGGTCATAGCCGTGGGTGCGCACGCCACTCGTCACGAGTGGCAGGGCGTGGCCGAGGAGGAGCTGTTTCCGTACCGCGAGCAGCTGGGTGACATCGCGTACTTCAGCAGTCCTGGACCCCGCCGGGACGGAGTCCAGACGCCCGACCTGAGCGCGCCCGGGAAGGTGGTAATATCCAGCCTGTCGAGGCAGGCCACGCTCTGGGACGACGCCGACATGCCGTGGCTGATCGAGGCGGACTCGGTCCACGTGGCGCTTCTGGGCACCAGCGTGTCAGCGCCTAAGGTGGCGGCCGCGGTGGCGATCCTGCTCCAGATCGAGCCCCGCCTTGGGCCCGAGGAGGTCCGGGACCTGCTCCGCCTGAGCGCCGCCGCGGACGGGTTTACGACTGGCGGCCTGCCCGGCCCGGTCTGGGGAGCGGGCAAGCTGGACGCGGCCGCCGCCGCGCACCGTCTCCGCCCCGACGGCCTGGTGGGTGGCGCCGAGCCGCTGACCCTGTCCGCCAATCCGATCCGCACCGATGCTCTGGTGATCGGTTACGCCAGTGAGCCGCGGTCCATGGCTATCTACACGTTGGCGGCGGAGCGTGTCCGCTCCTTCTCGCCTTCCGACATGGGCCCGCTCACCACGGTCTGGGTGCTGGACACCGACGCCGGCGGTGCGGTGGCCAACGGTGCGTACGTGCTGGTGGTGGAGCTGCCGGACCGCCGCGTCCTGCGCAAGCTCTTCGTGGCCCGCCCATGATCCGGCCTGCCGCTGCGGGACTGGTCCTGGGCATGATTACCGCCTGTATCCTGGCTTCGGCTGGGCCGGCGCATGGCCAGGGAGCGGGCTCCGGCGCATCGACGGTCCTGCGCATCCCGCCCTCGCCCCGTGCCCTGGCCCTGGGCAATGCCATGGTCGCCGTCCAGGACCTGTGGTCCCGCGAGTACAATCCCGCGGCGTCGGCGGAGACCATCGTGGTGGGCGCCGCCTACCAGACCCTCCCCGTGGGAGCGTCGGCGGGGGCGATGGCCCTGACGGCGCCGGTGCGGTCGGACCTGGTGCTGGGGCTCTCCCTCCGCTTCGTGGATTATGGCGAGATCGACGTGATAGAGCCCGATCCCACCGGCCCCGTGGGGCACCCCACCGGCGCCACGGCCCGGGGCGGTGAGCTGGCGGCCCTCTTCGGAGGCGCGGCCACCGTGGGCCCCCTGCGGTTGGGTCTGGCGGGCCGTTGGCTACGACTCGAGGTTGCAGGGCTGGTGGACGACGCCCTTGCCGCGGATGCCGGGGCGGTCCTCGATGTGGGGCGGGGGCTCAGCCTGGCGGCTTCAGCCCAGAACATAGCCGGTACGTTGGAAGCGGGTCGCGCCGCGCCATTGCCCCGTACATTCCGCGGAGGCGCGTCGTTGACCGGGGCCCGGGGTCCGCTGTCGGGGCTGCTGGCAATCGAAGGAAGGCACCGTGAGGCGCGGACCGGTGTCGGTGCCGGTCTCGAGTTGGGCGCGGCGTGGGATTCCATGGAGGCGGTGGGTCGGCTGGGCTTCGAGACCCGGCCACACAGTGGTGATGCCTACTCCAGGTTCACGTTCGGCGGGGGGGTACGTGTGGATCGGCTGTCGATCGACCTGGCATATCGGGCCCTGGGTCCGCTGGGCTCGACCCGACAGGTGGGAATCGGCTACCGCTTCTGAGCGGCCTCAAGCCTCGTCCGGTTCCTCGCCCTCCTCCTCGAACATGGGGCTGAGCTCCTGCCACAGCTCCTCGACCTGGCTCCGTAGCTGGCGGACCCGCTCCTCGTCCTCCGGCGAATGCTGGAGGTGATAGCGCGCAGCGCTCAGGGCGGAGAAGGCTCGCCACAGCGCCGCCGTGGCCGGCGTCTGGTTCCGGATGCCGCGCTTGTCGTTGCGGACCTTGGCGATGACCCAGTCCGCCAGCTCCTCCTCGAGCATGTAGATGCCACCGGCTTCCTTCGCCTCCTGCTCGACGTACTTCTGCAGCTTCCGCTTGAAGCTCTTCGGCACCCCGGCGATCAGGTATACGGAGACGTCGTCGCGTTCCACCACATCAACGCCCATTGGACCTCCCTATTTCGGGGGTGTCACCCCGTTGCCGTTCAGCGCCGCCAGCAGCGCCGGCCCGATAGCTTCGACCTGCCAGCGGCGTATGCCTTCGACCGCGGCCATTTCCGCCTCGCTTGCCGGGCTGTGCCGGGCCACGTCCTCGAGCTGGGACCGTGGCATCAGGAAGCCCCGTTCCAGGCCCAGCCGGTCCGCCTCCTGGTCTCGCGCTTGTTTGAGTCGCTCGATCCTGGCCTCCAGCTCCGGGTCGACCTGTGGGCGGGGCTGCGGTGGCGGCCGTCGTGGCAGCTCTGTCTCGGGCAGGGCACAGGCCCGGCGGACCGCGTCTAGCAGCTCGGCGCCCCAGCGACGCGCGTTCGCTGGCGACAGGCCGGGCACCGACTCCAGGTCCCGAGCGTTACGGGGCAGCGAGCGCGCCGTTCCCATCAGCACCTGGTTGGTCAGGACCCGGAACGGCGCCACGTCACGTCCCTCCGCCTTCTCTTCCCGCCATGCCACCAGCTCCCTGAGGGCGGCCAGTCTGCGGGGGTCCAGGTCCCGGGCGCCCTTCACCTTCATGAAGGCGTCACCATCGTCGCTGTCCGGCGCCCACCGGGTCTGCTCGTGGATCCGGAACTCCTCCTCGGCCCAGTGCAGCCGCCCCAGCTCTTCGAGCCGTTGTCGGAGCAGGTCTCGCAACTGCGGCAGGTAGCGGGTATCCATGGCCGCGTACTCCAGCAACTCGGGTGACAGAGGTCGCTTGGCCCAGTCCGCCCGCTGGTGCTTCTTCTCCAGCGCCACGCCCAACTCCTCTGCCAGGAGGTTGGCCAGACCGAACGACTCCTCCCCGGCGAACCGTGCGGCTATCTTCGTGTCGAACAGCCCCCTGACACGGATGCCGAAATCGCGGTCCAGCAGGCGCAGGTCGTAATCGGCGTCGTGGAAGACCACCTCCAAGCTCGGCTCCTCGAAGGCGTCGGCGATGGGGTTCAACGAGCCCAGCGCCATGGTGTCCACTATCCAGGTCCGGTCGCGGGTGGAGAGCTGGAGCAGGCAGATACTGTCGTGGTAGCGATGGAAGCCCGCAGCCTCGGTGTCGGCCGCTAGCAGGTCTTGCCCTGTCAGCTCGCGGCCGATCCGTTCCAGTTCCGGTATGCTCTCGATCAGTTGCATGCTTGGTGCGGCGGTGCAAGGATTCTGCCGGCTTTGCGCCCGCCCCCTCGTAGTCCTACGATCCGGGGAAGGCCAAGATAATCGTTACAAGGAACGCAAGGTACGAAGGATGGGCTCGCTTTTCCAATGTCCGACTTCCGCCTGCCGCTCAGGAGACACAGAGTGAGTTACCAAGAAGAGAGAGACCTGGTGGTCCGTGCCGATCGGATCCACCTGGCCCCCGGTGGCGACAGCGCTGGCGCCGAGCGGGCGGAGGCGGTCCTGATCCGACGGGGGTTGATCGATGCGGTGGGCTCCTTCGCCGAGCTGAGGAGCAGCGCCCCAGGCGCCGAGACGCTGGACCTGTCGGGCCTCACCGTCACGCCCGGCCTCACCGATGCCCACGTTCATCTCCTGGAATGGGCCGTCCGTCGCCGGGGCGTTGACCTGGTCCGGACCCGCTCCCCGGTCGAGGCGGCGGAGGCCGTGAGCGACCACGCGGCGGACCACCCCGAAGGTTGGGTCCTGGGGCGGGGCTGGAACCAGCACCGCTGGACGGACGCGCCACACCGGTCCCACCTGGATAGTGTCGTATCCCACCGACCGGTGGTGCTCCAGAGCCTGGACATGCATTCGCTGTGGGCCAACAGCGCGGCGCTCCGGGCCGCCGGGATCGACGCCGGCACGGCCGACCCGGAGGGCGGGCGTATCGAGCGGGATGAGGGCGGGGAGCCCACAGGCGTGGTGCAGGAGAACGCCATGCCCCTGCTCGAGCGGGTGGTCCCGCCAGCCGGTCCCGCCGAGCGACGGGCGGCGCTGCTCGAGGCCCAGACGGTGCTCCACCGCTGGGGCGTGACCGGCGTCCACACGGTGGAGCCCGACTCCCTGGCCTTCCTCGAGGGCTTCAGGGACAGAGGCCTGCTGAGGCTTCGGGTCCTCCAGCACCTGCCGCTGGCCAAGCTGGACGACGCGATCCGACTGGGTATCCGCAGCGGATTCGGTGGCGACTGGGTCAGGATCGGTGGCGTCAAGATGTTCCTGGACGGCGCCCTGGGCTCCCTCACCGCCCTCATGCGCGAGCCATACGAGGGGAGCGGAGACCGGGGCGTGCAGACGCTGCCCCCGGAAGATTTCAGGGCCGCGGCGACCAGGGGTGCCCGGGCGGGGCTGGCCATGACCGTCCACGCCATCGGAGACGCGGCCAACGACCTGGCCCTGGAGGTCCTGGCCTCGGCTGAAGCGCGGCTTCACGGGCGCGTACCCCATCGCGTCGAGCATGCCCAGCTCCTGGGCGGTGACCTGCTGGGCGCCGGGGACGGAGCGCCCGATCCCCGGCTCCGGGGACTGGTCTGTTCCGTGCAGCCCTCCCACCTCATGACCGACTGGCCCGCTGCCGACCGTCACTGGGGTGACCGGGCACGCTACGCCTACCCGTTCCGGTCCCTCGAAGCGGCCGGCGCGATCCTGGCCCTGGGCTCCGACGCGCCCGTGGATACGCCCGACCCACGCCTGGGCCTCCACGCCGCCGTCCTGCGGCAGGACCTGGACGGTGCACCGGCAGACGGCTGGTATCCGGAGGAGCGGCTGGACCCGCCCCGCGCCCTCGCCGGCTATACCGCCGGCCCCGCCCGGGCCGCCGGCGACCCGCGCCAGGGCAGCCTCCGTCGCGGGAGCTTCGCCGACCTGGTGGCCTGGGAAACGGACCCGCTGAACGCACCGGCCGAGGCGCTGCGGGACCTGCGGGCGGCGCTGACCATGGTGGGAGGAGAGGTGGTTTGGAGCGACAGATGACGCCGGACCGCAGGACCAAGATCGTCGCCACGGTGGGCCCCGCGACAGACACGCGCGACGGCATCCGGGCCCTGTGCGAGGCCGGAGCCAACGTCATACGTATCAACTTCGCCCACGGCGACCACGACGGGCACCGCCAGGTGATCCGGTGGGTACGGGAAGTGGCGGAAGAGCTGAGCACGCCCATCGCCATCCTGACCGACCTTGCCGGTCCCAAGATCCGGACGGGTGAGCTGTCCTCGCCCCGGGAGCTGACCGCCGGCGAGGAGGTCTCGCTCATGCCTGCCGCCGAGGCGTCCGGCGACGACCTGCCCACCACCTACCCGGCCCTGGCCGACGACGTGGGACCCGACGACCGCATCCTGCTGGACGATGGCCGGCTGGAGCTGCGCGTGCTGGAGACGGACCCGCCGCATGTGCGGGCCCTGGTCGAGCGGGGCGGGCTCCTCCAGTCGAACAAGGGGATCAACCTGCCTGGTGTCCGGATCAGCGCTCCAGCCCTCACCGCCAAGGACCGGACGGACCTCCAGGTGGTGATCGAAGAGGGAGTGGACTACGTGGGGCTGTCGTTCGTGCAGCGGCCGGAGGACGTGCTCGAGCTCCGGGATCTCATCCCCGACACCATCCTGGTGGTGGCCAAGATCGAGAAGGACGTGGCGGTGGAGCGGATCGAGGAGATCCTGGACTGTGCTGATGCGGTGATGGTCGCCCGGGGCGACCTGGGCGTGGAGCTGCCCTTCGAGGAAGTGCCCGTGGTCCAGAAGCGGATCATCCAGCTCGCCAACCTCTACGCGCGGCCGGTCATCACCGCCACCCAGATGCTGGAGTCCATGATCCAGCAGTCGCGGCCCACCCGGGCGGAGGCCAGCGACGTGGCCAACGCCATCTTCGATGGTACCGACGCCGTCATGCTGTCCGGGGAGACGGCAGTGGGCAAGTACCCCGTCCTGGCGGTGGACGCCATGGTGCGGATCGCCCGGGAGATCGAGCGTACCGCCGCCTTCGCCCAGGGGCCCAGCTACGACATGTCCGCCGCCAATCGGCTGCGGTCCGGCGCCACCGCGACCGAGCACGCCATCGCCGCCGCCACGGTCGAGGCCGTGTCACTCCTGGGCGCGCCGGCCATCGTTACGCTGACCAGGAGCGGCTTCACGTCCCGCCTCGTCTCCAGCTACCGCCCGTCGGTACCGGTGATAGGCGTGTGCGACGACCCTGTCGTACACCGTCAGCTGGCCCTGGCGTGGGGGGTGCACCCCGTCCTCTTCAGCTTCACCGAAGAGCCCAACTACGACGAGAGCATCCGCTGCGCCCGGGCGGCCCTTCTGGAGCGGGACCTGGCACAGCCCGGCGACCGGGTGGTGGTCACGGCGGGAGTGCCCTTCTTCCACGTGGCGGGCACCACCAACATGCTCAGAGTGGAGGAGATTTGAAGCTCACCTTCCTCGGCACCGGCACCTCCTTCGGTATCCCCGTCATCGGCTGCGACTGCAACACCTGCACGTCCGACGACCCGAGGGACCGGCGCACCCGCCACGCCGCCCTCGTGCACCAGGAGGATGGGGCAGTGCTGATCGACGCGCCGCCCGAGCTCCGCCTCCAGCTCACCAGCGTCCGGGTGGCCGCCGTCGATGCGGTGTGGATCACCCACTGCCACGCCGACCACATCCACGGTGTGGACGACCTCAGGGCTCTCTCCGCACACCGGCGCCGCCGCCTCGATGTCCACGCCGGCGCCGAGTGTGAGGCGACCCTTCGCCGCCGCTTCCCGTACATCTTCAGCGGGTACCGGCCTCCCCCCGGCACCACCAAGCCCGAGCTCCAGCTCCAGACCATCGAGCCCCTGGACCGGGTCCGGCTGGGACCGTTCGCTTTCCAGGCCCTGCCAGTCCAGCATGGGCCCATGACGGTCTTCGGATTCCGTGTCGACGACCTGGCCTACATAACCGACGCCAAGAGCCTCGGCCCCGGCACACGTGAAGCCATCGACGGTGTGAGCACCCTGGTCCTGAATGCCCTCTGGTTCGGCAACCCGCACCCGACCCACCTCAACGTGGAGGAGGCCATCGAGCTGGCCGGCCACATCGGCGCGGAACGGGTCTACCTGACCCACCTCACGCACCGGCTCCGGCACGCCGACCTGGAACAGCGACTCCCACCCTCGATCCGGCCCGCATACGACGGTCTCACCGTAGATCTCTGAGTGGCGGGGCGGCCTGCCTGCCCGCCGCTGCGCCTGGCAGATGCCTTGCATCCTGCCGCTGTCATGCTGGTCACAGACGCGCCATTCTCGCCTGCAACTCTCGACGACTACGTGCCACTGGTCGGAGAACGATTGGTGGAGCGCCTGCGCGAAAAGGCCCGGCCGCTAAGAGGTAAACGCGTCCTGCACCTGAACGCCACTGCCGTGGGCGGCGGCGTGGCGGAGATGCTCCTGAGCCTGGTCCCCCTGATGCGGGACGCGGGGCTCGAAGCGGACTGGTACGTGCTCGAGGCGGAGGACCGGTTCTTCGAGGTGACGAAGGGCTATCACAACGCACTGCAGGGTCGGCCGACGCAGTGGTCGCCCTCGGAGTTCGACCTGTACTGGGCGTCCGTCGAGCACAACGTCCGGAAGATGGAGCGGGAGCTGGCTGACTACGACGTGGTGGTGGTCCACGATCCTCAGCCGCTGGTCCTGGCCTCGCTGCTGGGCAACGGTGAGCGGCCCGCCCTGATCTGGCGCTGCCATATCGACCTCACCAGCCCATCACCCGAGACCTGGAACGTGCTGTCACCCCACCTGGCCGGTTACGACCTGCTGGTCTTCTCCAGCGAGTCGTACGTGCCCCACGGGCTCGAGGCGGAGCGGGTCGAGATCGCCCTTCCCTGCATCGATCCGTTCCGGGCCAAGAACCGGCCGTTGAAGAGCTGGGAGCGCCGCGAGGTCCTGGACCGCTACGCGGTGGACCTGGACCGGCCCTACCTGCTCCAGGTGTCCAGGTTCGACCAGTGGAAGGACCCCCTGGGGGTGTTCGAGGTCTACCAGCGCGTGCGCCAGGAGCGGCCGGACGTGCAGCTCGTCTATATGGCCGGCATGGCGGACGACGATCCGGAAGGCTGGGGTCTCTACGAACAGACCCGGGAGGCGGCGGGCGACGATCCGGACGTCCACCTCCTGGCGCTCCAGGTCGCTCCCGACGATGTCAACCGTAACGCGCTGGAGGTGAACGCCATGCAGCGGGGCGCGACGGTGGTCCTCCAGAAGTCCCTCCGGGAAGGGTTCGGGCTGGTGGTCACCGAGGCCCTGTGGAAGGAGCGGGCCGTGGTGGCGGGCAGCGTGGGCGGCATCCGGCTCCAGGTCCAGGACGGCTGGAACGGGTACCTGGTGGACTCCATCGACGACGCGGCGGCGCGCACGATCCGGCTCCTGGGCGACCCTGAGACCCGTCGGCTGTTCGGCGCGCGCGGTCGTCGTCTGGTGGCGGACCGCTACCTGTTCACCCGCCTGCTCGGCCAGTATCTGGGCTGGTTCGATGCCCTTCTCTGAGGGGTCGCTGGCGCGTCCTGGCGGTGCCGGCTGGCCAGGTCTACACGTCACGCGTAACGTATGGTCATGACAAACGACAACCGACTGCGTCTCGATTACGGGAACATGATGGCTCCCAGCCTGGACGGCCGCGGCATCACGCCGGAGCGGCTCGAAGGCATGGCCGGCCGATTCGCCGACCTCCACGTCGATGTCGCTCGCCGGCGGGAGGCCGGTGAGCTCGGGTTCTACGACCTCCTGGATCCGACCGAGCTGCCCGCCCAGATCCAGGCGTTCGCCGACGGGCCGGGCCAGGCGTTCGAGAACGTGGTGGTCCTGGGCATCGGCGGCTCGGCACTGGGAGCCACCGCCCTGCTCCACGCGCTGAGGGGTTCGGACTGGAACGAGCGGGACGCCGACGCCCGCGATCACTATCCTCGCCTGTTCGTCCTGGACAACGTGGACCCGGCCACCGTCGCCTCCCTGCTGGACCGCATCGACGTGCGTCGGACCCTGTTCAACGTAATCAGCAAGTCCGGGACGACGGCGGAGACCATGGCCCAGTTCCTGGTGATACGTGACCGACTGATGTCGGCCCACGACGATCCCGAGGCCTACCGTCGCCATCTCCTGTTCACCACCGACCCGGAGAAGGGGGTCCTGCGGGAGATCGCGGAAGCGGAGTCCATCGTGAGTCTGCCGATCCCACCGGCGGTGGGCGGTCGGTTCAGCGTGCTGTCCGCCGTAGGTCTACTTCCCGCGGCGCTGGTGGGGATCGACCCGGAAGCCCTCCTCGAGGGGGCCCGCGCCATGGATCGCCGCTGCCACACCGATGCGCTCGCGGAGAACCCGGCCGGCCTGTTCGCCGTCCTGCAATGGCTGGCGGATCAGGAGGCTGGCGCGCCGATCCACGTCATGATGCCGTACAGCGACCGGCTGTACTCGGCCGCCGACTGGTTCCGTCAGCTCTGGGCCGAGAGCCTGGGCAAGCGGGTCGACCTGGAGGGCAGGGAAGTGCACGTGGGGCCGACGCCGGTCAAGGCCCTGGGCGCCACGGACCAGCACTCCCAGGTCCAGCTCTACATGGAGGGGCCGTTCGACAAGACGGTCACCTTCCTGGCCCTGGCAGAGCGGGAGCGTGACGTGCCGATCCCCCGGCTCTATCAGGAGGTTCCCGCGCTGGGGTACCTGGGCGGGCATACCCTTGGCCAGCTGCTGGACGCGGAGCGCCGCGCTACCGCCGCGGCCCTGGCGGAGCACGGTCGGATGAACATGACCCTCACCCTGGCGCGCCTGGACGAGCACTCCATGGGCCAGCTCATGATGATGCTGGAGATAGCCACCGTCTACGCCGGCGGGCTATATCAGGTCAACCCCCTGGACCAGCCCGGCGTTGAGCTGGGAAAGAAGCTGACGTACGGCCTCATGGGCCGGCCGGGCGTCGAGGCCGCCGATCTGCCCGGGCCCGACCCGCGCTGGGTCGCGGGCTGAGCGCGAGCATGGCTGACCGACTCGAGTTGAAGGCCAACCGAATGGACCTCGTCAGCCGCTGGGCAGACGACCTGGCCCACGAGATCAAGAACCCACTCCACGCCATGGTCATCAACCTCGAGCTGGTGAAGCGACGGGCGGGTTCGGCCGAGCCCGCCCCGCTGGTGGAGCGGGTCCAGGTGGTCGAGTCCGAGCTGGAAAGGGTCCACTCCCTGATAGAGGCCATGCTCCGGCTGGTCCGACCCTGGTCCATTCAGGGCGTGGCTCAGGTCGACCGCGTCTTCGAAGACTTGCTGCCCGTCCTGCAGGCACGGGCGCGCATCCGCAAGGTGGACTTCGTCTATGAGGGTGGCTACGCCGTCGTGGCCATGCCGCCTGGTAACCTGACCCTCCTGCTGCTGAACATCATCGATCAGACCCTGGATGCCACACCCGCGGGTGGATCCATCATCAGCGGCTGTAGGCTGGACGGTGACCTGGTCAACATCACCGTCCGCCATACGGTTCCAGAGCCGGGCGGCTCGCCTGACCGGAACACGGCGGACGGATCGGAAGCGGCCGCTGCGGGTATTGCCACTGTCACCAGTCTGGTTCAGGAAGTCGGCGGCAGCGTCGAGCTGCTGCCGGCTGCCGGTGAGCCGGAGGCGGCGTGGGTCGTGGCCTTGCCGCGGGCGGACGCGCCTTGACCCATGCTCCGGCGTCCGGGTAGTATACTGTTTCCGACCGACGCCGGTCACGTTCCCGAATTTCCCAGGAATTCCTAGCATATGGCCGGTTCGAAGGTCCTGATCGCCGATGACGAGAAGAACATCGCCGAGGGACTAACAATGATCCTCTCCGAAGACGGATACGCCACCGAGATGGCCACTGACGGGGAGGAGGCGTGGCAGAAGCTGCAAGCTGGCGGCTACGGCCTGGTCCTGGCCGACCTGAAGATGCCCAGGCTCGACGGCCTCGAGCTCTTCGCCCGGATGCGCGAGAACGGCATTGAGAGCGAGTTCATAATGATCACGGGCGAGGCCTCCGTGGACTCGGCCGTCGAGGCCATGCGCCACGGCGCGTACGACTACCTGACCAAGCCGTTGGACCTGGACCGTCTCAAGGCCCTGATCCCCAAGGCACTGGAGAAGTACGACGTCCGGACGGCCAACCTCCAGCTCCAGAAGCAACTCGAGAGCCTGACCAAGTACGAGGACATGGTGGGGCAGTCCGAGGAGATGAGGGAGATCTT
Source organism: Gemmatimonadota bacterium (assembly GCA_007126035.1). GTDB lineage: Bacteria > Gemmatimonadota > Gemmatimonadetes > Longimicrobiales > RSA9 > SLCC01. Next base: position 19,550 of record SLCC01000059.1, on the reverse strand, counting down.
CTCGGTGATCGAGGCGGTAGCGCCATCGAACGCCAGTGTCCTCATCATCGGCGAGAGCGGGACCGGCAAGGAGCTCGTGGCCCGTGCCATCCACCGGAAGTCCAGCCGTGTGAAGGGCCCGTTCATAGCACTGAACTGCGGCGCCTTCCCGCGTGAGATCCTGGAGAACGAGCTTTTCGGCCACGAGAAGGGCGCATTCACTGGCGCGATCAACGAGAAGGCGGGCGCCTTCGAGCTGGCGGACGGTGGGACTCTGTTCCTGGACGAGGTGGCCGAGATGGAGGCCGACGTCCAGGTCAAGTTCCTGCGGGCCATCGAGCAGAGGCTCTTCCGGCGCCTGGGCGGCAAGAAGGAGATCTCGGTGGACATCCGGGTGATCGCCGCCACCAACAAGGACGTGGAGAAGGCCCTGGAGGACGGGGTCCTGCGGGAGGACCTGTACCACAGGCTGGCGGTCATTCCCCTGGTGCTGCCCCCGCTGCGGGATCGCACCGGGGACCTGAAGCTGCTGGCCCAGGAGTTCCTCCAGCGCTACGCCCAGGACCATGGCAAAGACATCGAGGGCTTCACCGAGGGCGCCCTGGATTACATCCAGACCTACAGCTGGCCGGGCAACGTCCGCGAGCTGAAGAACGCCGTGGAGCGGGCGGTGATCCTGGCCACCAACGATCGTATCGAGGCCAAGGAGCTCCAGCCGCGCCAGGCGGCACTGGAGGAGCGGGAGGCGAGAGTCCCGGTGGGCTCCTCCCTGGAAGAGGCCGAGCGGATAGTCATGCTCAAGACGTTGGCCTTCACCAACGGCGATGTGAAGAAGGCGGCCAGCATCCTGGGCTGCCCACAGAAGAAGCTCAAGGAAGTGGTCACGGAAGCCCTGAAGTAGTTGCGGGGCGGCAATATGGGAGGCATTGAATGGCGGATTACGACGAGGGATACGTCATCATCGAGCGGCGGACGGGAAACTTCGGCACCTTCGTCTGGGGGGCGCTCCTGGGCGCCGCGGTGGCGCTGCTCTTCGCGCCGAAGTCGGGCCGGGAGACGCGTCGCGAGCTGACGGACGGCATGCACCGGATGCGGGACCAGGCGGAGGACAAGGTGCGGGAGGTTCAGCACGTCGTCGCCGATACCGTGCAGGACGTGCGGCGACAGTTCGAGGAAGGCGTCGACAGCGCGCGGCGGGCCATGGAGTCGGGGCGGGAAGCTGCCAGGGCGTCACGTGACGAGATGGAGCGCCACGTCCGGGAGTCGTCTGCCGCGTTCCAGTCCGGCTACGAAGCGGCGAGGGCCACCGGCCGCTCGCCTCAGGACGACCCGGCAGCGACGCAGGACGCACCGCCGCCCGGAGAAGAGCACCAGGAGTGATTAGCCGGTGGGCGTCCGCTCCTGGCCCCGCCGACTGGGACGATACGTCGCCGACATAGGTCGGGGCGTATGGAGAAAGGGCGAGGAAGACAACATCTTCTTCCTCGCCGGCGCCATCTCGTTCAACCTGCTGGTGGCATTCATCCCGCTGGTGCTCACGATCCTGGGCATCGCCGGGGCCGTGCTCCGGTTCCTGGACGCGGATGCCCAGCAGACACTGCTGGACTATCTGCACCAGACCATCCCCGCCGCCATCAACGTGGACATCGAGGTGATCCTCGGCGAGCTGGCGGCTCAGAGCCCCGGCATCCTGAGTGTGGGCACCCTCTTCTTCCTCTGGGTCGCGACGCGGCTGGTGGGCACGCTCCGGACCGTGCTACGGGAGATCTTCGACCTGGCGGAAGTGCGTAGCGTCATTGCCGGTAAGATCTTCGACATCAAGATGGTGGTGGCCGCCGGCACCCTCTTCGCCCTTAACGTCACCCTCAGCGTTGGGTTGCGGGGTGCAGCGGAGATAGTCAACAGGGTGGTAGGCGTAGACCCGGCAGCGGTTCCCCTGATCGGGCAGGCCCGGGAGCTGTGGCCGCCACTCGTGGCGTTCATAACGCTCTGGGTGATGTTCCTGCTGATCTATCGGTACCTGCCGCCACGACGTATCGGCTGGCAGACGGCAGTGGTGGCGGCCACCTTCACCAGTCTGCTGGTAGAGGGGCTCAAGTACGGGTTCAGCTGGTACGTGATCACGTTTGCCGACCTCACCACCACCTGGGGCAGCATAGCCACGTTCATCATCCTGATCCTCTGGATCTATTACACATCGCTGGTGTTCATCCTGGGAGGTGAGGTGGCGCAGGTGGTCTCCATGCGACGCGTCCGGAGGCGCCAGAAGGAGCGGCTGACATGAGGGGTTGGGCAGCGTGGCCGCAGGACCTTTCGCCGTGCCGGTCGAGGCCGGCGCTCGTCCCGGGCCTGTAACCCAGCTAGATTCACGCATGGCCAAGACCAGGGGGAGCGACGGGCGGGAGGGGAAGAAGGTCGTGGTGCGGAACAAGAAGGCGCGCCACGAGTTCGAGATCCTGGATACCTACGAGGCCGGCCTGGTGCTCCGAGGGCCCGAGGTGAAATCCATCCGTGCGGGCAAGGCGAGCCTGGCGGAGGCGTATGCCCGTGTCGACGACGGGGAGGTCTGGCTGCACGGCATGCATGTGACGCCATACGACCCCGCCAGCCGCTGGAACCAGGACCCGGTCCGGCCGCGCAAGCTGCTGCTTCGGAACGAGGAGATCCGGCGGCTCATCGGCGCCGTCCAGGAGAAGGGCCTGGCGCTCGTCCCTCTGGAGCTCTACTTCCGCCGCGGCTACGCCAAGGTGGCCCTGGCCCTGGCCAGGGGGAAGAAGCTCCACGACAAGCGGGAGACACTGAAGCGTAGGACACATGAGCGGGAGATGGAGCGGGAGATGAGGCAGCGATGATGCGCTGGGCGCTGTTGCTCCTGCTGTTGCCGGCGGGACTCGCCAGTCAGGCGGCGGAGCCCGCGCTCCAGGTCGAGGGCGTGGGCGAGCCGGTCTCGATGTCCCCCGCATTCCATCGCGGTTACGCTGCGTTCCCCGCGTGGACGCTCCGAACGCTGGGCGCCCGGGTCGAGGCGACGCGCAGGGGTGTGGAGGTGGTACTCGCCGCCGACACCCTCCATTTCGAGGCAGGCTCGCCATTCTTCACCGGTTCCGGTCGGACGTGGCAGTTGGTGGAGCCGGCGTACCGGGAGGGCGGCGTCTTCTACCTGCCATGGCAGCTCTTTGCCCACTGGCTCCCGACGACGTTCCCGGACCGGGTTTCCTTCGCTGACGGTCGACTGAGCCTGAGGGCGACGGCGCGCGAGGCCGCGCTAGCCGGTGGCGATCCGCCGCCGGGCGCCGCGGCGGCCGGACCGCCGCAGGAGCCACTCGGCCATGCCGCCCGGGTTCCGGTGGTGGTCATAGACCCGGGCCACGGCGGTGAGGACACGGGGCGTGTCGGGCCCGGCGGGTTGAAGGAGAAGGACGTGGTCCTGGAGGTCTCTCACCGCCTGGCCCGGGTCCTGGCGGAGCGAGGTTACGAGGTCAGGATGACGCGGACCACGGACACGCTGGTCCCCCTCTCCCGGCGGGCCAAGATGGCCAACGAATGGCGAGGCAACCGGCCGGGCCTGTTTCTATCCATCCACGCGAACGGCGTCTCGAATCAGCGGGTCCGTGGCTTCGAGACCTTCTTCCTGTCCGAGGCTCGTACCGAGGACGAGCGGCGGGTGGCGGAGATGGAGAACGCGGCCATCGCCTACGAGATGCCGGACCGGGTGGTGGGCACCGAAGACCTGGACTTCATCCTGAACAACCTGCGCAACGACTATTACGTCCGTGCTTCCCACACGCTGGCCGGACTGGTCCAGGACCAGTTCACCATGTTCCACAGCGGGCCGAACCGCGGGGTGAAGCAGGCTGGCTTCCTGGTCCTGGTGGGCGCGTTCATGCCCGCTGTCCTCATCGAGCTGGGCTTCATCTCGAACCCGGTGGAGGAGCGGCTGCTCGGCTCCGCATCGTTCCAGAACAGAGCCGTGCAAGCCATTGCCGACGCCGTCGATCGTTTCTTCAAGACCCAGAGTGACTTGTGGGACGCATCGACCTGACCGGCCGCCCATGAACCTGGCACAGACTGTCTTCGGCGCCGAATTCCAGAACCCGGTCCTCCTGGCCAGCGGGACCGCCGGCTACGGGCGGGAGCTGGACGGGGTCGTGGAGCTGGACGCGCTGGGCGGGATAGTCACCAAGGCAGTGACGCTGGAGCCCCGGTCAGGCAACCCGCCGCTGCGGGCCGCCGAGTACTGGGCGGGCATGCTGAACTCCATCGGCCTGGCCAACGTGGGGCTGGACGCCTTTCGCGCCGGAAAGCTGCCGTGGCTGCGCCAGCGACTCCGGCATGCCCGCATCCTGGTCAACGTGGCCGGGAGCACGGTCGCCGATTACGTAGGCGTAGTGGACGGGCTGGACGGCGAGGATGGCTTCGTCGGTTACGAGCTGAACGTGTCCTGCCCCAACGTGAAGGAGGGTGGCGCCGCGTTCTGCGCTCGCGCCGACCTGCTGGCGGAGGTGGTCGGCGCGGTGCGGCGGCGGACGGCACGACCGCTGGTAGTCAAGCTGGCGCCGAACCTCCCGGACATGGCCGCCACCGCCCGGGTGGCGGTGGACGCGGGCGCGGACGGGCTAACACTGATCAACACCTTCCCCGGCCTGCTGTTCGACGTGGACGACCGGCGGGCCGTGCTCGGTGCCGGGACGGGCGGCGTGAGCGGGCCCGGCGTCCTGCCCATGGGCGTCTACTCGGTCTGGCGGGCTAGCCAGGCCGTCGATGTGCCAATCATCGGAGTGGGCGGCATCCGCTCCGGTGACGACGCCGTCCAGTACTTGCTGGCCGGCGCTGACCTGGTCCAGATCGGGACCGCTACCTTCGGGGACCCGCGGGCGGCGGAGCGGGTATTGAACGAGCTACGGCGCTACGGCCGCCGTCATCGCATAGATCATGTCCGCGAGCTGGTGGGCGCGGGCACCGTGCATGGAGGCAACCACTAACCATGAAGAGCTTCATCGTCGCGCTCGACCTGACCTCGGGGGCGGAAGCCCTGGCAATGGTCGACCGACTCGGCGAGCAGGCCAACTACCATAAAGTCGGTTCCCAACTCTTCACCCGTGAAGGGCCAGGCCTGGTCTCGGAACTCAAGGACCGGGGTCGCAAGGTCTTCCTCGACCTCAAGTACCACGACATCCCGAACACCGCGGCCCGGGCCGTGGAGGCCGCCGCCGAGCTGGGTGTGGACATGCTGACCCTGCACGCCGCCGGCGGCACCGCCATGATGGCGGCCGCGCGAGACGCTGTGGGCGATGATGGTCCCCTCCTGGTGGGCGTGACCCTCCTCACCTCCTTCAACGCCGCCGATGTGGAGGACGTGTGGGACAAGGAGATCCGCTCGATCCGCGAAGAGGTGGGCCGCCTGGCAGGGCTCGCCGCGGACGCCGGACTCGACGGCGTGGTGGCTTCCGCCCTGGAGGTGGAGGCGCTGAAGCGGAAGCATGGATCCGAGTTCATCGTCGTCACCCCGGGCATCCGCCTCGAGGGGGAGCCGGTGGCAGACCAGGCCCGGACAGCAACACCCGCTGAAGCCATCCGCGCAGGCGCCGACTACCTGGTCGTCGGCCGATCCGTCTACGCCGCCGCCGATCCGACCGCCGCCTTCAAGAGACTCCTCGCCGACGTCGGCCCGGACGGCGAGGTGGAGGCGGCGCCATGATACCCGTCGGCCGGGCATCGCTTTTCGCCGCCTTGCTGCTGGCCGCACCGCTGGCCGCGCCGGTGTCGGCCCAGCAGGAGCTGCCGCTGGTGCTCGACAGCCTGGCCACCCTCTGGGCCAGGGGCGACGCCACCAGGCTGGCCGAATACGGCGCCGGCCGCGGCATCGAGCTGGAGGTCCACGGCGAGAACCTGGGCCGGGTCAGCGGCAGGAAGGCCGCCGTCGCCCTGCGCCACATGTTCGCCAACCAGGAGACGATCCGGGTCCGGGCCAGCATGTCATCGCGCGTTACGGGAGCCGACCAGACGGCGTTCGCGGAGTTGACCTGGGAAGCGAGGCCCCGAGGTAGTACAATACCAGCCACGAACACGGTATTCCTCGGCCTGGTGCGCGAGTACCGGGGTTGGCAGGTATCCCAGATCCGCGTCATGCGTTGATGACTCTCGACCAGCTAAGAAACGTTCTGGCCTGGCCCGCCACGGAGGCCCTCCTCAAGACCCTGATCATTGTGCTCCTCGGCCTGCTGGCCATGAAGGGGGTCCGCGTCTTCACGGGTCGCCTCCAGCGCGAGGTGGATGACCCGGACCTGGCCCGGAAACGGCTCCGTGAGCAGCGGGCCCAGACGGTGGCCAGCCTGCTCAACAGCGTCGGTACCGTCGCAATCGCCGGTGTGATGCTGCTCACCGTCCTGGCCGTACTCGGCGTGCCCATCGCGCCGCTGCTGGCCAGCGTGGGTGTGTTGGGGTTGGCCGTGTCCTTCGGCGCCCAGTCACTGATCAAGGACCTGATCTCCGGCGTATTCATGCTGATCGAAGGTCAATTCGCCGTGGGCGACGTGGTCAAGGTGGGCGACACCGCCGGCCTGGTGGAGAAGGTCACCCTGAGGACCATCGTGCTCAGGGACATCAACGGTGTGGTGCACGTGGTCCCCAACGGCACGGTGGACACGTTGAGCAACATGACCAAGACCTGGTCACGGGCGGTGCTCGAGATCGGGGTCGCCTACAAGGAAGACGTGGACCGGGTCATGGAGGTCATGCTGGACGAGGCCATGCAGTTGGCCCGTGACCCGGACTGGGCGCCCGTGATCGTGGAGGAGCCGGTGGTCCCGGGCGTCGAGCGCTTCGACGACTCCGCCGTCACCATCCGGGTCATGTTCAAGACGCTGCCACTCAAGCAATGGGACGTGGGCCGGGAGTACCGGCGTCGAATCAAGAACCGCTTCGATGCGGAAGGCATCGAGATCCCCTTCCCCCACAGGACGTTCTACTGGGGCGAGGATCAAAACCTGCTGGCCGTGGCCGGAAGAGGAGAAGGCCCCGAAGTAGGGGGCGCGGAGCCGAGCTGACGTAACCATGCCTCTGACGTTCTACAACACACTGTCCCGTTCCCTCGAGGAGTTCCGTCCGGTGCAGGAGGGCCGCGTGGGCGTTTACGCCTGCGGCCCCACTGTCTACCAGCTGCCTCACATCGGGAACTACCGGACCTTCCTCTTCAACGACCTCCTCCACCGCTACCTGGAATGGAAGGGCTACGACGTGCGGTTCGTTATGAACCTCACGGACGTGGACGACAAGATCATCGACCGGGCCCGCGCCGAGGGTCAGGGGATCCACGAGTACGTGGCGCCATATGTCGACGGGTTCCTGGGCGAGACAGCCACGCTCGGCCTCCGCCCGGCAGACGCATACCCCCGTGCGACCGGCCACATCCAGGAGATGACGGAGCTGGTCCAACGGCTCCTCGATCGGGGCCACGCGTATCGCACCGAGGACGGCTCCGTCTTCTTCGACATCTCGTCGTTCGACGAGTACGGCAAGCTGTCCCGGATTCCGCTGGCAGACGTGCGCTCCGGGGAGCGGGTGGCGGCGGACGAGTACGAGAAGGACGATGCCCGGGACTTCGCCCTCTGGAAGAGCGCCAAGGCCGCGGACCGGGAGGTCGGCGCCGTGTGGCCCGCGCCCTGGGGCGAGGGCCGACCTGGCTGGCACCTGGAGTGCTCCGCCATGAGCATGGCCGAGCTGGGCGAGACCTTCGACATCCATGCCGGCGGCGAGGACCTCATCTTCCCGCACCACGAGGACGAGATCGCCCAGTCCGAAGGCGCCACCGGCAAGCCCTTCGCCAGGTACTGGCTCCACGCCAAGCACCTCATGCTCGAGACGGAGAAGATGTCCAAGTCCCTGGGCAACGTGGTCCGCCTGGAGGATGTCCTGGACGCCGGTTACTCACCCGCCGCCGTCCGCTACCTGCTCCTCTCCGCCCACTACAGAAAGGAGCTCAGCTTCTCCTACGACGGGCTCGCCGACGCACGGGCCGCCGTCCGACGCATCGTCGACTTCGCCGACCGCCTGGACCGTGCGGCGGCCGCCACCAATGAGGCCCCCACTGGCGCCACCACCACTGGCGCCACCACCGATGACGCCGCCACCGACGTCGGCGTGCCGCCGTCGCCGCTACCAGCGCTGGCGGACCAGGCGCTGGCCGCCTTCGAGCGGGGGCTCGACGACGACCTGAACAGCCCCGCGGCCCTGGCCGCCCTGTTCACGTTCATCCGACAGGCCAACGCGGCCCTGGACCGCGCCGACGCCGTGCGGGCCGGGGACCTGGAGCGGGCGAGAGACGCGCTCCAGTCCATGGACAAGGTCTTCGGCATCCTGGAGCTGGCCCGCCGCGACGCCGGGCCCGACCCGGAGCTGGCGGCGTGGGCCGAGGACAAGCTGGCGGACCGGCAGCAGGCCCGCGCGGACCGGGACTTCGCCCGGGCCGACGCCATCCGCGCCGAGCTGGCGGACGCCGGGATCGTCGTCGAGGACACCCCCGCCGGACCTCGCTGGAAGCTGGCCGGGCAAAAGGCGCCGCGCTGACCATGCAGCAGCCGCTGGCCCTCCTGCTCATCGTGGCAGGAGCAGTCCTGCTCCTCATCGGGATTCTGGTCTGGACCGGCGGACTGGGCTGGTTCGGCAACCTGCCCGGCGACGTCCGCGTGGAGGGCGAGCGCACCCGCGTCTTCGTGCCCATCACCTCCATGATCCTCCTGTCCGTCGTCCTGAGCCTCATCTTCTGGGTGGCGCGACGCTTGCTCTGAGCCAGGGCCGGCGTCAGGCCGTCAACACCGTGACACTATGCTTGGTGAAGCGCTCGGGGCTTTCCATTGACCGGTTGGGCATGGCCAGGGTACAATCCACGAGGCGTCACACTGGCGACAAGGTAAGCAACCGTGCGATTGTGCCCTATGCGTACCCTGGAGGCTGTTTCCGAGGCAGTCACAGGGACGGCAGATAGACAGTAAGAGCAAGGGCCGCACTACGTTCGCTCGCGTAGCTCAGTTGGCAGAGCAGCTGATTTGTAATCAGCAGGTCGCCGGTTCGAGTCCGGCCGCGAGCTTTCAGGCCTCGTCACCCAGTCCGTCGCGTATCCGTTCTTCGAGGCGGTCCAGGTCCCACTGGGCCTGGTCCCTGATGATGCGGCGGATGACGGGGTCGAGGCGGTCGAGGGTGTCCAGGATGTCCTCGAGGAGCTGTTGTTGCTGCTGACCGCGGGCGGCCTCCTGTCCCGGCGAGAGCAGGTCCCTGACGATGGCGCCTTCCGAGCGGGAGGCTACCAGGGGCTCATGGAGGTCCTCGACGAATACCAGGGTGCGGCGTCCGGGTCCCCGGTCTTCTTCGATGGGGTTGAGGGCCACGACCCGGTCGGATCGGACGTACTTGCCGTAGCCCAGTGGAATCATCTGTCCGCGGGTGATCCGCATCATAGCACCTCCTGGCTGTCCTGGATTTCGTGGCAGGTTCCGTTCCCGGACGGGCTGGGTCGCCGGTGGTTGGGCGTATCCCGTGCGGCGCGTTCCGGCACCCCGGCACCACCCATTGCGGGAGAACACGCACCCCTTGTCGCAGCGGCACCGGACCTTCAGGCCTACATAGGCGTATGAGGTGACCTGATCGAGCGGACGCCGGAAGGCGCCGGACACGATTACAGACACAAGGTAGGAGCAACATGAGGAAGGTGTACGGCGCACTGGCTCTGGTGGCCATTGTCGGGCTGGCGGCCTGCGATCGCCCGGACCGGACGGACCCATACGGCGAGTCGCCGGAGCAGGGTCTGATGCCGGCGCAGCAGATGGATCCCGACATGATGGCGGCCATGATGGAGATCCAGGAGATCCAGCAGAAGCTGGGACCGATCCAGCAGGAGGCGCTGGAGGACGAGGCGCTGGCGAGTCAGCTCCAGGCGATCAACCAGACGATCGATGAGGTCATGCGCGAAGAGGACGCGGATCTCATAGACCGGATAGAAGGCTTCCAGGCGCGGATGGCCGCCGCCGAGCAGGCCGGCGACGAAGAGGCCATCCAGGCCCTCATGTTCGAGGCGCAGGGCCTTCAGCAGGAGGCCGAGGCCCTCCAGGTGGCCGTGCTGGAGCGGCCGGACATCCGACAGCGGATCGATGAGTTCGAGGCCGCGCACAGGGCCCGGATGATCGAGATCGATCCCGAGGCCGAGGTGCTGCTGGACCGGGTGGACGCGATCCTGGCCGGGCTCGAAGGCTGACGGTCGGGCTCAGCGGCTGATCACGCACCTGGGGGTCAGACCCCCAGGTACCAGCTGGCGATGGAGAAGTAGATCAGCACGCCGGAGATATCCGCCAGTGACGTGATCAGTGGCGCGCTGGCGGTGGCCGGGTCCATGCCGAACCTGGTCAGGACGAAGGGCATGAGCATGCCGATGAGGCTGCCCACCACCACGATGGCGATCATGGTCACTGAGACGACCACGAGCACTTCGGGTGCGCGCCAGCTGGCGATGAACGCGGCTCCCGCGGCCATGGTCATCCCCAGGATGATGGCCACGCCCAACTCCTTGCCCAGGAGCTCGAACCAGTCTCTCATCTCCACGTCGCCCAGTGCCAGGGCCCGGACCATGAGGGTGGCTGACTGGGACCCGGCGTTGCCGCCGCTGTCGATGAGGAGGGGCAGGAAGAAGGCCAGGGCGATGACGGCCTCGAGGGTCTCTTCGAAGTAAGCGATCCCGGCGCCGGAGAAGATGTTGACGAAGACCAGCATGAGTAGCCAGCCGATCCGCTTGCGGTAGAGGAGGGTGACGCCTGCTTCCCGGAGGCTGGTCTTGACCAGGCCGCTACCACCGATCCGGTGGAAGTCTTCGGTCGCCTCCTCCTCGGCCACGTCGATGAGGTCGTCGATGGTGACGATCCCCAGGAGGACGCCGTCGGCCCCGACCACGGGCAGAACGTTCAGGTCGTAGCGTTCGGCGGTCCGGACCGCATTTTCCCTATCGTCGTGGGGCGCGAGCCGGATGACGGTGTGGTACATGATGTCGCGCACCACCTCGTCGGGGTCGGCGGCCAGGAGTCGCCGGATGGAGAGGACGCCGTGGATCCGCCAGCGGGCGTCGGTCACGTACACGACGGCCACCGTCTCCGGCTCTGCTCCGATGCCGCGCACGTGCTCGAGTGCCCGTTCGGCGTTCCAGTCCGGGCGCACGGCCACGTAGTCTGGCGTCATGAGGCGGCCGACGCTCTCTTCGGGGTAGCCCAGGAGGTCCCGCGCCTCCCGCAGGTCCTCCGGGCTGAGCAGCGTCATGAGCCGCTGGGTGACGGTTCCAGGCAGTTCGGAGAGGAGCTGGGTCCGGTCGTCCGGGGTCAGGTCCGCCAGGAGGCGCCGGGTCTCCTCGTCCGTCAGGTCCCGGAGCAGCGTGTCCTGCTGCTCCGGCCGCATCTGGGCGAATACCTCTGTCCCGTAGTCGGGCGGGAGGACCCGGAAGAACAGTCCACGGTCCCCTTTCTCCAACTCCGGCAGGAGCTCCGCCGTCTCCGCCGGGTGCCACTCCGCCACCGCCTCGCGCAAAGCACCCCAGTTCCGCTGCTCGATCAGGGACTGGACCTCGGGCTTGATGAGTTCTTTGTGCATATCCTCCACCTCCAGCGTATTCGATCTCGCAGTCCGGGTTGCTCAGTTGAATGCCGGCGGCGTCCAAGCGAACCCCACCGTGAAGCCGGTGCCAGGGTCGTCCACGTCGAAATGGTTGCCGTAGCTCAGGTCCACCAGGAGCCGGTCAGGGACCAGGTGTACGCGGAGTCCCGTCTGCCAGCCCAGCCCCTCAGACCCCTCGCCGTAGAGCTCGCCGATCGCCTCGAGCCGCTCCAGGAGAGCCACGTCGCCGCGCATGCCCCAGGTCAGGATGTGTCGTACGCCGCCCTCCTCCTCGCCACGCTCCCGCTCCAGGAGCCAGCCCAGGTTCGGGTGGATCAGGAGCCGATCACCGGCCAACGACATGGTGGCGGGCACGTACGCGAACAGGTCGGTCACGCGACGACCCCCGGGCTGCCGGATGGGTGAGATCCCGGCCCCCACCACCAGGCTGACCCCCACCCCGTCCGCACGGTCCGGGCGGAGCAGGTACTTGCCCTGGACCACGTATTCAGGGTCCCAGGTCTCGTTTTCCGTAACCAGACGGCCAAGACCCACGGTGAGTTCCAGGTTCCGCACCGGCTGACAGGCGGGGAGGATCCAGGTGGACTGCTCGCCGTGCCAGGCCTCGATCTGACACGCCCGGTAGTCCACGATTCCCACATCATCCACCACGAACTGCTGACCGGAGACGGTGGTCGGGATAGACAACGCCAGAGCTGCGAGCAGGCACGCAGCCAGACAGAAACGTGAGAAGGTGGTCAGAGCGTGCCTGATGACGCCGGCCGCCGAGACCCGATTGAAGCCGGGCGCCACGGCCCGGTAGGAACTGAAGGGATCACGCATGGTTCACCTCGCCTTCCCCGCCTGACGGGGGCCGAGGTGAACACTGAGGAGAGCTAGCCCTGTGGGAGCCCCGACATACTCACCGCCCAGTCCCCGCGACTGGCTGTGTTGACGCAAACTGTACTTCGACCGTCGGCTTCCATCTCTACCTCGCCTTCTCGAAGGCCCCCCGGTTGTGGGGCTTCGCCCCACGACCCCGGCGCCGCTTCCGATACGTAGTTTTCCCGACTGGCGCGCGCCGTCCTGTGGACTAGCTTCCTCGTTGATATTGGTTCTCAACGCCACGGGCTGAGCTGATGAGGGCGGAATGGCCACACGCATGGTAGGCAGGCGGTTGATTCAAGGAGGGATGGTGCTGCTGGCGCTGGTTGGCGCGCTGGTCTTGTCGGTCCCGGGTGAGTTGGTTGCGCAGTGGTCGGTCGGGCCGTCTGCTGACGACGACGTGGGCATCATCGAAGGGGTGGTTCGTGTGGACGGGTCGCCTGTGCGCGGGGCGCTGGTGACGGCGGGGGAGGGGGCGCGGGTGGCGCTCACCTGCGGCGCCGGTCGTTTCCAGCTTCGCGGGGTGCCTGGCGGTGCGGTAGTTCTCCGGGTGGAGTCCATGGGCTACCGATCGGTGGAGCGGCGAGTCGAGCTGGTGGGTGATCGGGTGGTGGTGGTGATCGATCTGGAGCCGGACCCGATAGCCATTCGCGAGCTGGTAGCCACGGCCTCGCCGTTGCGCGGTGGAGTGCGTTATCAGCCGGCCAAGGCCCTGGACGCCGAGAGTCTTCAGCGTCGTTCGGCACTGTCCATCGGCCAGATCCTTGACGGCGAGCCTGGCGTGTCGATGCGCTCAATGGGTCCGGCGCCGGCGCGTCCGGTGATCCGCGGGTTGGACGGTGATCGGATCGCGGTGCTGGAGAACGGCCAGCGGATGGGCGATTGCTCCATGACGGCCCCTGACCACGCGGTGGCCATGGATCCCATGTCGACCGACCGTGTGGAGGTGGTTCGCGGCCCGGCGTCGCTGCTGTACGGCTCGAGTGCCCTGGGTGGCGTGGTGAACGTGCTGCGTGAGGACGTGCCCCTGAACTGGTCGCCTGGCGTGGTGGGTGGTGCCGCGTTGCAGGGCTCGACGGTGAACCGAGAGGGAGCGGCGTCGGCCCGTGCGGTGGTGGGTGGGGAGCGCTGGGCCGGGACTGGCCGGTTGTCCTTCCAGAACAGCGGTGATTTCCGGACACCCGGCACCGACGAGGGTCGTCTCCTGGGCACGCACTCCCGCCGGTTGTCCGCTGGTGCCGGTCTCGGCTTCTCCGGCGACCGCGCCCGTGGCGGGTTTGCCGTGGACCTCATGGGCCACGACTGGGGGATCCCCGAGGAGATCGACGACCCGGACGAGGAGATCGAGATCCGCAGCTCGCGCCAGCGGCTCGCGGGCGAGATGGACTGGCGTCGTGAGGGCTTCCTGGACCTGATCGAGCTGCGGGCAACGGCTACCCGTTACTTCATGCAGGAGGTGGAGACGGAGTGGGAGCCGGACGGCACCTTCGATGAGGACATCGAGCACGAGCTGACGCGTCATGTGCTGAGCGCCACGCTGACGGGCGTCCATGGGTCCCTGGGCCCCATCGGCCAGGGCGCTCTGGGGCTGAGCGTGGTGGGTCAGAACCTGACCGCCACGGGTGAGGACGAGTTCCACCCGGACGCCCGCTCCTTCACGGCTGCCGGATTCCTGTTCGAGGAGATGCCCGTCAGTCGCCGGGTCCGGCTCCAGGCCGGTGCCCGTTTCGAGGCCGAGTGGATGGAGGCACTGCCCAACGAGAAGTTCCCGGACCTGCGTGACGAGCGCACAGCCTTCACCGTCTCGGGCTCCCTGGGCGCCAACTTCCGCCCTGCGGAGGGCCTGGAGCTGGGCACCCAGTTCGCTCGGGCCCACCGCGCGCCGCTCGTCGAGGAGCTGTATGCCCACGGGCCGCATCTGGGCGCCGGCCGGTACGAGATCGGCGATCCGGACCTGCCCAACGAGATCGGCCACGGCGTGGACCTCTTCGCCCGCTACGGCAATCAGCGGGTGACGGTGGAGCTGACCGGCTTCGTGAACCTTATCGACAACTTCATAATCACCCGGGCGACCGGTGAGGAGATCGGCGGGCTGCCGGTCCACGTCCACGAGGCGGACGCGGCGGAGCTGGTGGGCGGCGAGGCGAGCCTGGAGCTGAGGGTCAGCCCCGCCATCACCCTGAGGACGACGACGGACATAGTGCGGGGCAGCCGTCGCAACGAGGAGCGGACGCCGTTGCCCTACATGCCGCCCTTCAGGGCCATGCTCGAGGCCGAGTACGACACCGGTAGCTGGTGGCTCGGCGGCCGGAGCCGAACGGCGGCGGCGCAGAACCGGGTGGCCCACGAGGACCCCACCGACGGCTACACGGTCTTCGACCTCCAGGCCGGCCTGAGGCCGCTGGGCGGCGCCGCGGGGCACGCCGTCGTGTTCCGGGTCGACAACCTCTTCGACACCATCTACAGGGACCACCTCTCCCGCGTCGAGGAGCGGCGGTACCCCATGCCCGGGCGGAACATCAGCCTGTCGTACCGCTGGCGCTTCTGACCGGCAGTGATACGGCGGCCCGCGCACCAGCTCAGCCTGGGCGCGGGCCGCTCCTTGCCCGCTCCGTGAGCGAACAACGAAACCGCTCCGCAGTTCGTCCCTTGTAGCAGGCACTGTCGTGCCCGCATATCTTGTCCGGGGGACCCGGAAGATCGGTCCAGGTCGAGAGTGCAGGCGTCGAATCCCACGCTGACGGGGGCGGGATGTCCATACATGTATCGTGCAGGAACCTTGTGAAAATTGCGACATCGGTTCCTCTGGCTGTGGTCGCTGCCCTGGTGCTGACGTGGCCCGGGTCGGTGGCGGCGGATTCGTCCCGCGGGGTGTCGGTGGATCCGGGTGTGGTGACGGGTGTCGTGACGGGTGTGGTGACGGGTGTCGTCCGTGGTGAGGAAGGTGTTCCGCTTCCGGGGGCGCAGGTGGTGGTGGCCGCGACGGGGCGCGGGGCGATAGCGGACGAGCGTGGTCGTTTCCAGATCCGTGGGCTGGGAGAAGGGACGCATCGTCTCGAGGTCACCATGATGGGTTACGCTCCGGAGCGTCTTGACGTGGTGGTCCGGTCGGGCGAGGTGACGCCTCCCGTGGAGGTGGTCCTGACTGCCACGCCTCTGTCCCTGCCCGGCCTGCATGCCACCGCCACGCCGGGTGGGCGGGATCCCCTGGGGCTCACCCAGGCGACGGCGGAGCTGGCGGGTCGCGCGCTGGAGCGGAATCTCCGCACGTCCCTGGCACACACGTTGGAAGGGCAGCCGGGTATGGCGATACGCTACAACGGCCCTGGCGTATCCATGCCGGTGCTGCGCGGGTTGACGGGGGACCGGATCCTCATCCTCCAGGACGGGCAGCGCATCTCCGACCTGTCCGGCGCGGACGATCATGCGTTGGCCCTCGATCCCCTGTCGGCGCAGCGCATCGAAGTGGTGCGTGGGCCGGCGTCTCTGCTGTACGGGTCGAACGCGCTGGGTGGGGTCGTGAACATGGTGTCCGCGGACATCCCGTTCACGCCGCCGCTGCGGCCCCAGTGGTCCGCCACCCTCCAGTCCGAGTCGGCGATGCCGGGCGCCGGTGGCGGCCTCCGCGGAGTGATCCCGCTGGATGAGCGCTGGTCGCTGACGGTGCGTGGCGGTGGCCGGAAGGCCGGCGACGTGCGGATCGGTAGTGACCCGGTCCTGGGCGGTCGGCTTGCGAATACCGGCCACTGGAACGCCGAGGCCGCGCTGGGCATGAGCTACCTGTCGCACCGCCTGTCCGGGGGGCTGACCGTTCAGGGTTACTTCCTGGAGCACGGCGTTCCCATGCCGCCCGAAGAGGAGGAGGAGCTGCTGATCGCCGGCCACCGATTCCAGGCCAGCGGCCGCCTGGACGTGGCTCTGTCCTCTCCTCTGTTCCCCCTGCTCCGCGTACAGGGCATGGTCACGGACTACCAGCACGACGAGCTGGCGGACGGCGAGCTCGAGATGGCCTTCGGCCTGCGCACCCAGAGCCTCGAGCTGCTCCTGCGACAGGCCAATGGAGCCGTGTTGACGGACGGCGCGTGGGGCGCCAGCGGCCTGTTCCGCCAGTACGCCGCCACGGGCGAAGACCAGTTGACCGCGCCCGCGGACTCGTGGGCGGTGGGCGTCTTCACCTTCCAGGAGGTGGCCCTGGGTATTGGGGGCACCCGGTTCCAGCTGGGTGCCCGCGTGGACCAGTACCGGATCGCGTCGAAGTATGACCCGGCGTTCGGGCCTCCGGTGCAGCGGGATTTCACGGCGTTCTCGGGCTCCGCGGGGCTGAACGTGCCGCTGGCGACGGCTGCGTCGGCGTCGCTGAACGTGGGCCGCTCCTTCCGCGCTCCCACGGTGGAGGAGCTGTTCTCCGACGCCTACCACATGGGCACCGCCTCCTACGAGGTCGGCGATCCGAACCTGGCACCCGAGTACTCGAACGGGGTGGACGCCGTCTTCCGGATCCACCGCCCCCGCCTCACCCTGGATCTCTCCGCCTACGCCTCCCTGATCCAGAACTACATCGGCTTCGAGGAGCGAGGCGACACCACCATCAACGGGTACACCTGGCCCGTCCTGGCATACGTCCAGGATGGCGCCCGATTCGTGGGCGTGGAAGGCCAGGCCGAGCACGTCCTGGGTGAGAACCTGGTGATCTCGGCCCGCGGTGACCTGGTCAGGGCAACCCTGGACGGCGGGACGCCCGTCCCGTTCATACCGCCCGCCCGCATCGGCGCCTCCCTCCGTTGGGACGACGGCGCCAGGTCCTTCGGCGGCGGGGTACGCCACGCATTCCGCCAGGACCGGGTGGGCCTGGAGGACGAGCTGGCCACCGACGCGTATACGCTCTTCGACCTGGAGGCCGGCTTCCGAAGGGCCACGGGCAGCCGCGTCCACTCACTGGTCCTCCGCGGCGACAACGTGACAAACGTCCTCTACAGGGACGCCGCCAGCCGGGTCAAGGAGTTCGCGCCCAACCCGGGCCGCAACATCTCCTTGCTCTACAGGGTCTCCTTCTGAGATTCGTCGCGGTCAGCGGCGATCTCGGCCTGGGCGGCTGGGCGAGGGCCACTACGAGTGCTGCACCGGGTCGCCCGTTATCTCCCGCAGGGGCCAAAGCACTGGTAGCGCGGACAGCATGCCCGTCTCCATGGTGGCCAGCCCCGATTCCTGCCGCAGCTGCTCCAGCAGCAGGGGCAGCTCCGGGGTTAGCCCCGCAGCGAAGGCCTCTGCTCCGCGCCCAGCGGCGAAGGAATGTAGTCCTCGTCTCGCGGCGAAGGCCTGCGGTCCGCGCCCAGCGGCCAGCTCCATGACCCGTCGTAGCAGACTACGTGGTCGGGGGAACGGCTCGAGTCGGACCGACTCTTCCGGGGGCAGGTCCGCCGCCTGGCGGGCCAGGAGGAAGGCCCGGAGCATGCCACCTGATTCGTCCACCAGCTTCAGCCGCCTGGCATCGTTGCCCGTCCAGACCCGGCCGCGGGCCACTTCCTCGACCTGGCCGCGATCCAGGCTCCGGCCCCGGCCCACCTTGTCCGTGAAGTCCTCGTAGACCTGGTCCAGGATGTGCTGGAGCCGCTCCCACTCGTCGTCGCTGTACTCGTGGAGCGTGGACCACATCCCCGCGTTGCCCCCCTGACGCACCTCGTCCCAGCGGACGCCGAGGCGCTCCCACAGGTCCCGGGTCACCACCTTGCCGTAGACCACGCCGATGGAGCCGGTGAGGGTGGACGGCTGGGCCACGATGCGGTCGGCCGCGGCGGCGATGAAGTAGCCACCGGACGCGGCGGCGTTGCCCATGGAAACGATCACCGGCTTGCCCTGGGCCCTGGCCCGTACCACCTCCCGGTGGATCAGGTCGGAGCCCACGTAGGAGCCGCCCGGGCTGTCGACCCGGAGGAGGATGGCCTTCACCCGGGGGTTCTTCACCGCGTCCCGGAAGGCGTCACGGATCGAGTCGGAGCCCGTGATCGACCCGGCACCGGGCCGGTAATAACTGGGCCCACGCTGGATCAGCCCCGTCACCTGGATGATGGCCACCCAGCTCCGGCCCTTCCGGAAGGGGCGACCCGCCCGGCTCAGGTAGCCGGACGGATCGAGGCGCTGGGCTTTGCCGAACCGGTCCTCCAGCGCCTCGTCCAGCTCGTCACGATAGCCCAGGTGGTCGACCAACCCCGTCTCCAGGGCCTCACCAGCGGGTATGGGCCCCGAGCCGACCAGCTCCCGCACCCGGCCCCGATCCAGCTCACGTGCGGTGGCGATCTCGCCCACCAGGCGATCGAAGATGTCGCCCACCACCGACTCCAGCATCTCCCGGTGGGGGTCGGTCAGGCCATCCTCGGTGAACAGGTTGGACGCCGTCTTGTACTCCCGGCGCCGGTCGACCAGGGGGCGGAGCCCCAATCGGTCCAGCCCCTCCCTGGCAAACGGCACAGCGGCCAGCAGCCCCGTGAGACCCAGGGAGCCCGAAGGCTGGAGCCACACCTCGTCGAAGGCGGTGGACAGGTAATAGCCGCCGTGGCCAGGCTCCGCTTCGCCCATGGTCTCGGAGAAGGCGACCGTGTGTTTCCCCGCCTCTCGGAGCGACCGCACGGCGTCCCGGACCTCCTCGACCCGGGCCAGACCGAAACCGCCCGCACCGAGCCGCACCACCAGCGCCACCACCCGGGGGTCGGTGGCGGCACGGGCCAGGACCTGGACCAGCCCGGGCAGCGTGAGCTTGTCCTGGTCCCGGAGCCGGGCCAGCGGGTGCCCGGGTCGCCGCTCCAGGAGTCCCGGCTCCAGGTCAACCTCGAGGATGACCTGTCGGGCGATCCGTCTCCAGGGAAGCCAGGTGCTCATGGCCGGGGCCGGCCGCACTTCTCATGCCCCGTCAGCTTCGTCCCCCCACCGCCCCGCCATCCCGCCGAAGCCCGGCAAGCGGCGGCCGGGCGGTGGCCGGGCGGTCGGAGCTCGGAGCTCGGGAGGCTGTCTGGCAAACACCCCGGCTTCGAGGGCAGCACAGTCTTCGAACAGCGTGACACGGTGGG
>SLCC01000099.1 GCA_007126035.1 Gemmatimonadota bacterium | reverse complement strand
TGGCGGACGCGGGTTCGACTCCCGCCGGCTCCATGAAGCGCCCGGTGATCTTCGGATTGCCGGGCGCTTTGCCATCCGCGCGCTCGAGCCGTCTCACCCGCGTCCCCGTCTCGCTGCGCGAGCCGGACGCGGGTTGAGCTCCGGTCCGCCTGCGGCAGATCCTCCCTCTCCTCGCTTCGCTCGGATCGACTCCCCTGCGCGCGCCATACTTGGCAGTCGGTGAAAACCACCCCTCTGAAAGTGCTACTGCAAGGTCGCCCCGATACCGAGAGTCCAGCCGGCGCGGATGGCGTCCGGGGGCGGGCCCATCTGGAGGCGGCGGGTACCGGAGGGTGACGCGGAGCCGAAGCGGGCCTGGAGGTAGAACGCAGCCCGGCTGCTGGGCGGGCCCCAACGGAGGGTGAGGGCGGTGGCGTGGGCCAGGGCCTCCGTGCCGTAGAAGACGAGCTCGGGGCCGACGTAGCCGAAGAACAGAGGGCCGGGCTCCTCGGGGGCGGGAATGAACCCGGCGGGCTTGTAGGTGGCGAGGCTGAAACCCGCGGAAGCGGAGAGCCCGCCGGCGATGACGCGGGCGACCTCGGCGGCTCCGGCGGTGGTCCAGCTCTCGATCTCCGCGGGCATACCGGCCATGGAGTCGGTGCGGAGGCGGGACTCGTGGGTGCCGGCGACGCGGACGCCGAGTGTCCACGGGTCCAGGTCGAGGCGCCCGTCCAGGGCCAGTTCCAGGCGGCTCTCCTCGGCGGTGAAGATGACCAGGCCCTCCCACTCGTGGAGGCGGGTGAGCCCATCCAGGGAGGCGTGGCGGATCGTGCCATGGAGGTCCAGGCGGTCGCCGAGGAAGGTGCGGGTGGCCGCGATGCCGAAGGACAGGCCGTCGGCGGTCCAGCTGTCGCTGGGGGGGTCGACGGCCTGGACGCTGGTGTGGGACTCGTCGGTGGAGCTGGCCTCGCCGAACATCACGAACCGGGCGCCCGCGATGGTGGCGGCCAGGGCGATGCCGGCGCCGCGGCTTTCGCGCTGGATGTCTCGATTGTAGAACGCCCCAACCAGGTCCATGCCCCGGACCTCGTCGTACCCAGCGACCTGGTAGACGCGGGAGGCGGCGGCGATGGAGTACATGCCGATGCCCTGTCGGGCCCGCTGCCACCGGGCGTGGACGCCGATGTGGACACGGTCGGTGCCGGGCACGGCCAGGGTGGCGCCCAGGGAGGCGGCGGGGGCGGCGACCCGGATCTGGCGCGGCACGGGCGCGGCCAGGGTCCGGCTCTCCTGGGCCTCGAAGCCCAGGGCCACGCCCAGGGCTACGGGACCCATGGCCACGCCGCCGGCCCCCTCGATCCGGGCCACAGTGTGGCCCATGGCGGACGCGGCGGTGTCCAGGATTACCAGCGAGCTGCTACCGAAAGGGAAGGCGACCGCGGCGTGGGCCGGCGACGCCGACTCCAGACGGTCCAGGACCATTCGTCCGGCGGCGGCGCTCCGGGTCCCGGCAGCGCCCCACCCCTGGGCCGATAGGCGAGTGCCCTCCTCGGTGCCCGGGTCCAACGGGCGGCGGTACTCGCCGTCGGCGCTGAGTGCCTCGAGCTGGAACGCGGTCCACCCGTCGCCCTGCTCCGCCACGAGGGCGGCGGGGTTTCCGGCGGTCCAGAAGAGGCCGGCGCGGGGCGCGGGCGTCGTCAACAGGCCGGGCAGGGCCAGGGTGGTGCCGGGAATGACGCGCGGCAGGTCGGAGATGGGGCGGAGCGGGCTCCAGCCGGTGAGCCAGTTGGCACCCGGATCCGCCCCGGGCCCCCCGGACTGGGCGTGGATGGCCTGGGGGAGGGTGGCGGTGAGGGCCAGGCCCAGGGCAAGGGGGCCGAACGCCGCCGTCAGGAAGGCGGCGGCCGCGAAAACCGTGGCCGCGGCGCTCTTACTCGTCGGGCTCATGGCAGCAGCCCTCCCAGCGCGCCGGTGGACGCGGACAGCTCGAGGCCGAATCTCATGCGCGGGTAGATGCGTCGCTGGACGTCGGGCCCGCGGTAGACGCCGGGGTTGTCGAACACATTGAAGGCCCAGAAACTGATGCGGCCGTTGAGGGGGAGCGTCTTGCTGACCTGGACGGTGGCGAGCCAGTCGGCGGGGGCGGATTGTGGCTCGACCAGGGCGTTGCCCCGGGGGACCCGGAGGTCGGCGTACTCGGGGGCGCTCCGGGCCTCGGGGGGTACGGGCACGAGCTCGGCGCCGCGGGTGATGTAGCCCTCGAAGGCCAGGCTATCCGTTGCGGTGCGGTCCCGCTGGCGGTCGCGGATGTTGTGCTGGATGGCGGCGGTCACCACGAAGCCCAGGGACGGCTGGTGGTGGACGATCCGGTACGTGGCCAGCGCCCGCTCGCCCTCCTCGATCCCGGCGCGCCAGTAGGGCGTGCGCGCCATGTTCTCGTTGAGCTGGAAGGCGGCGAACCGGTCGGCGCGACCGAAGAAGAGGCCGTCCGCCTCCTGGCGGGTCCGCATCCAGACGGCCTGGAGCTCGAGGCGGGTGCGGATGGGCCTGACCTCGGGGAGCAGCGCGATCAGCTCGACGCCGCGACTGTGTTGAGTCAGCAGGTGGTCGGGCCGGCCCACCAGGACGGGCACGGTGTCCGTCCCGGTGGGCGGCTCGATGATGCCGGGGCGGATGCCGTTGCCGATGATGGAGTCGGTCAGCTCGTAGCGGTCCCGCAGCACGTAGTCCAGGTCCTGCCGCAGGCTGACGCCGCCGTCCACCCGGTCCGAGAAGCCCACCACCTGGACGAACCCGTCGCGCAGGGCCACCTCGAACCCGGCCTCGCCCTTGGTGGCGCGGGCCAGGCCCAGGTCCGGGTTGGTCGGGTCCTTGATGAAGGTGGTGAGCACCGCGAGCCGCTCGGCGGGGTCGCTGGTGAACCAGTTGACGTTCACCACGTCGTGGTACTGGAGCGCCGGGTTGAGCTGGCCCAGGGTGGGCAGCTTGGCCATGCGGCCCCAGCCGGCGCGCAGGCGCAGCCACGGCCAGGGCATGAGCTCGACGTTGAGCCGGGGCTGGAGCAGGGCGTCCCGTGCGCCGGAGACCCACCACTCCCCCTCATGCAGGAGATCCAGGCGGAGGCCGGCCTGGAGATTGAGCACCATGTCCCCCGGGAGGGTGCGCGTCAGTCGATCGTCCAGGTAGAAGGCGCCGTGGACCAGGGGCGGGACCACGTCGTAGCGACGGGGGCGGTCGTAGCCCTGGACGGCGTTGAAGGTCACCTGGGGCGGGAACTCCATGTCGAACTGGTAGCCGGCGCCCGCGTTCCATTCGCGACGCAGCTCGCTGCCCGCGCGTAGCTCGTGCATCCAGCCGCCCCAGTCCCGCTGGGCGGCCAGCTCGAGACGGGAGAAGATCATCTGGGGCACGCCGTCCACGTTGAGCTCGGCGTCGTAGTGGCCCATGACGAAGCGGCCCTCGGCGCGGCCCTCGTCGAGCCGGTCGGTGAAGGGCTGGGGCCCCCGCA
>SLCC01000190.1 GCA_007126035.1 Gemmatimonadota bacterium | reverse complement strand
GCGACGCGGGAGCCGGTCGACCCGTCGGTGGGTCCACCGGGTGGGTACGGTACCACGCCCAGGACAGCGGCTGGTGCGGACCTGAAGTATCAGGTCCGGCCTGGGCTCAACCTGGACGTCACCATCAACACCGACTTCGCCCAGGTCGAGGTGGACGACGAGCAGGTGAACCTGACCCGATTCGACCTGTTCTACCCCGAGAAGCGGGAGTTCTTCCTGGAGAACGCGGGCGTGTTCGAGTTCGGCGTGCGCGGGTACTATGAGCCGCCGCCGTTCCTTCTGTTCTTCTCCCGGCGGATCGGGTTATCCGACGCGGGCGAGGTCCCGCTCATGGGCGGGGGCCGTCTGACCGGGCGGGTCGGCAGGCAGACTGTCGGCTTCCTCAACGCCGTCGCCGACGCGGCCCACGGACTGCCCCGGGAGAACTTCGCGGTGGCGCGCGTCCAGCGGGACGTGGGCCGGGGCGGCTACCTGGGCTTCATGGCCACCGACCGCAGGTCCTCCGCATCCTGGAACACCACGGCCGGGACGGACTTCTCCCTCTGGCGCGGTGGCCTCAACGTGCAGGGCCTGTATGCCCGCACCGCCACCCTTGGTGAGGGCGGCAACGATGGGGCCTATCGTCTGGCGGCGGACTACACCGCCGACCGCTACGGCTTCCTCCTGCAGCACCTTGCCGTGGGGCCCGAGGCCAATGCCGCCATGGGGTTCATCACCCGCACCGACATCCGCCGGAGCAATGCCTGGGCAAGGTCCAGCTTCCGGCCGCAATTCCTGGGGCTGCGCCGGATCGACCTGCTACTCTCGGGCAATTACGTCACGCGCACCGATGGCCGGTTCCAGGACGGGGTACTGGGCCCGTTCATGACCGTGACCTGGGATAGTGGCGAGACCCTCACCGCCTGGGCCCAGCAAGGGAGAACCCACCTCGACCACGAATTCAGGCTCAGCGACGTGGTCGTGGAGCCCGGCCAGTTCCAGACCCGCAACATGGGCTGGGCCGTGGGAACGAGCCCGGGCCGGGCCGTGGTCCTGGGCTCCAGGGGCTCACTGCGGCGGACATACGGCGGGCGCATCGCATCGATCAGCGGTTCGGTCACCGCCTCGCCCGGTCAACACCTCTCCGGCACAATGAGCTTCACCCGCAACTCGGTCCGACTGCCCGGCGGCGACTTCACCGCCGACATCGGTGCCCTGCGCCTCTCCTACGCCCTGTCGACCAACCTCTTCGCCGACGCGCTGTTCCAGTACAACAGCCTGCACAACCAGGTCTCGGCCAACCTGAGGATCAACTTCATCCACCGCCCCGGCAGCGACCTGTTCCTGGTGATCAACGAGCGGCGGGGCACGCACCTGGACCTCTGGGAACCCCTGGATCGAGGGGCCGTGGTCAAGGTCACATACCTGGTCCGGCTGTGACCGCCGCGGCCCGCGGCACCAGGCGACACGCCGCCCGCGGTGCCGGGCGGCACGTCGCCCCCGGGCTCACCAGCGCCAGCCGAGGCCGAACGTCAATTCGAAACTGGAATCGCGGAAGTCGGCGCCGATACCCCGCCAGCGGATGTCCGTCATCACACGCGTCCGCTCGTCCAACCACGCCCTGGCACCCGCACCCAGAGCGAACGTGGGGGCCCAGCTCGTGGAGGATGGGTCAACGCCTTCCTCAGGGACCACCTGCCCACCGCCAGTGGGCGAATCAACGATGAGACCAGCTCCCATACCGGCATACGGCGCGAACCGATCCAGCGGCCACCGGACCTGGTACTGGCCCTCCATCACCACGAAATGGCTCCGGCCAAAGTCCTGCGCAGGCTGACCATACCCGATGGCAGCCTCCGCGACACTGAGCTCCGACACCACGTAGTACGTACGGAACGCGAAGAACGGGTTCGTGCCCCGGCCGTCCAGGCGATGGTGCATGAGCCCCGCGTTGATCGACGACACGGTTGTCATGGGCAGATCCTGCGCGGCCGCCTCCGCCACCAGTGCAAAGCCCATGGCGATAACCACGACAACCGCCGCCTTGATCCTCGATATCCGCATGATCCTTCTCCGTAAGAGATCTCTTCGCACCGAGATTGTGTGCTTTCAGCACCCACTGGTGCAACTCCCGGACCTCGTGCGAGCTAGCACGGCGCGGCGGCGGTCGACAGGTTGAAAGGGGGCGCTACGGGCGTTATCATTCAAATCTGCCGGGTGCAGGGGCCTGTAGCTCAGGTGGTTAGAGCGCACGCCTGATAAGCGTGAGGTCGGTGGTTCGAGTCCACCCAGGCCCATATTTACCGGACGGGGTCTCTGAGGTCTATAAACAGACCGGGAGACCCCGTCTCTTTTTGTGCTGATTCGGGGTCACGGTGACAGCAGCGGTGACAAGAGCGCCTCGTCTGGCCTGCGCGGTGGCGACTCGAAGACCTCGGAGGGCGCAATGGCAGGGAAGAACAGGAAGAACCGGCAGAGGATCTACTGGCGGGATCGGGGCGGCGAGCGGCGAGCCTACGGAGACTTCCGGGACTTCGCCGACGTGGGCGGGGGCAGGGAAGCCCTGATCGCCGAGGGAGCCACCAAGGCGACCAGCGACCCGGTGATCGCCGAGGCCCTGGTGGGCAGCAGGCTCGCGGACCTACAGGAGCGGCGGAGGAACAAGACCCTGCTCGGCGTGGAGCGCCAGACCACCCTGGCCGACTTCGCCAGCCACCACCTCGTCCAGAAGAAGCGAGCCGGCAGGGTGGGCGACCAGCACCTAGACGCCACGGCGCAGAGGCTCGCGGCCGCCATCGAGTTCTTCGGCGCGGACAGGGACGTGGCCTTCCTCACGGTCCAGGACGTCCAGCGGTGGGCTACCCACCTCCTGGAACAGCCGAGGGCGACGCCGGCACGGTGTCGGGAGTGCCGGGCTCGGGTCGGGCATCTGACGATCCGGGGCCTGGACGCCTCCTGTGGGAAGTGCGGCGCCAAGTGGAAGCTCCGGACCCTGACCGGTGGCTCGGTCCGGCACTACCTCAACGCCCTGTCCAACCTGTACCGGCGAGCGCAGAGCGAGGGGCTACGTCCAGCCTGGTTACAACCCGGTCGGCGCCCTGATGGAGAAGCCTACGCCAGGGAGGACGGAGGCCCGGTGGCTGGAGGTCCACGAGGCGGCGCTGCTGCTGGAGTCGGCACGCACCTACAGGCCACCGCTCGATAAGGAAGCGATCCCGTTCCCGTACCCTCTGGTCGCCACCTTCCTCCTGACGGGTGGCCGGAAGAGCGAGGTCCTGGGCCTGGAGGTCGAGGACGTGAGCTTTGACCGGAAGACCATCACCTTCCGGCCGAACCAGTGGCGGGGACTCAAGACCCGGACGAGCCACCGGACTGTCCCGCTCTGGCCCCAGCTCGAAGCGATCCTCCGGGAGCACCTCTACGGCGGCGACGTGCCTCGGGTCTCTGGCCTCCTGTTCCCATCGACCAGGGTCGAGGGCGTGGGCATGATCGCCGACGAGCGGAAGATGCTGGACGCCATCGCCGAGCGGGCAGGGTGGAGGAAGGGCGAGATCCGCTCCAAGATGTTCCGTCACACGTACTGCGCTGCCAGGCTCCAGACGCTGGACCGGGGCCAGCCGGTCTCGCCCTGGACGGTGGCTCGGGAGATGGGACACGGAGGCCGGTCCCTGGTGGACCGGGTGTACGGGCACCTGGGAGACGTCCGGCATCGGAGCGAGCAGGTGGAGTACCGGGTGGAGCAGCACGAGGAGGCCCTGGGCGACCAGCTGGTGCAGCTGCGGGCGGTGGGCTCATGACGGCGCCCTGCCTGTGCTGGACGGGCGACGACCGGGAAGCCTGGGAGACGGGAGTGGCGGCGAAGCTGACGCACTGCGGCCGGTGCGGCCTCCCTGTGCTGCCAGCGGACCCGGTCTATCGGAGCGGCAGCGAGAGCCGACACCCCTGCTGCGACCGCGAGGCGGCGGTGCTCCAGTGGTCGGAGAGGCAGCGAGCCGAGCCAGGGCATCGACCCTCCCGATAGCGCCAGGACCCGACCCCTGCCGACCCCTGCCGAACCCCTGCCGGCAGGGGTTAGACCCTCCTGCCCCTCCAGCCTTTTCCCCCTAAAAGGGGGAAGGCAGAGGGCAGGGGTAGGTGGTGGTGGTTGGAGTTGGGGCAGGGGTTCCTGGCCTCGCTGCCTAAACCCCGCTCTCGCCGCCCTTCAAACGCACCCCTTGTGTCCATACACCCCGCATAGTTAGGATGGCACTAGGACGAGCACCGACAGCGTCCCACAGCAGCCGGCTCCCTGAGACCCGGCACCACAGCAACCCCCGCGAGGCGAACTAAGCCTCGAAGCTGTGGTGCCGGGTTTTCGCGTTCGAGGGAAGGAGCAAAGGGAGCCAGTGGCAAAAAACCCGAGGAAGCCGACGAGCGTCATCTTCGACCCGACGGCGCTAGAGACCATCCGTCTCGCTGCCCTCATCTCCGAGCGGTCGCAGTCCGACATCATCCGCCAAGGTGCGCTGCGAGAGGCCAAGGAAATCCTCGACCGGCCCCACGACGGCGAGGCTCGGAGGCCCCGATGACGCTCCAAGACCGTCTCCGTCGGATCGTGGAACCTCTGCCTCCTGGCGCGGCTGTGACGCTGCCGGCTGACGTGCTACGGGAGTGGCTGGACGGGGAGCCAGGAACCGGAGGACAGGCCGGCGATGGAGTCTCCCAGGAGCCGCTCGTCGACCTGACCGTCGAAGACGTCGCCAAGCTGGTAGGGCGGGCACCCTCGACGGTCCGGTGGTGGTGCCAGAAGGGAACCCTCCCTGGAGCCTACCGTCTGCGCAACCGGGAGTGGCGCGTCCCTCGTGCCGCTCTCCGCGCCCTGCGGTCTGGCTCAAATGAACCACCTCGACTCGCCAGCCGACATGCGCCTCTCGACGCCTACAAGCGGGAGGCCCGATGACCGTGCTTCGTCGTTCGAGCGGGAACCATGCGACGGGACCCGAGGAGGGGTAGACCCATGAGACCGTCCAGCAATGGCAGGGGAAGCCACGAGGCAGCCGGCTGGGAGTCCGTCGCGGCCCACTGGCCCGAGGACGCCGTCCAGGAGGTGGAGCGCCTGGACGACCGGCTGCAGCGGTCGGATGCCATGCTGGGCCGGCTGGTGAAGTCGAAGCAGGTCGGGGCCATGACGAGGCCGGACCCGAGGGACTTCGAGCCCGAGGCATCCCTGTTCCCTGCGCCGCTGTCGGCGAGCGAGCTAGAAGAGATCGCGGACCCGACGACGGAGTGGCTGGTCCGGGGCCTCCTCCCGATCCGGTCCAACCTCCTGCTGGTCGGACACCCCAAGACGCACAAGACCAACTTCATCCTCGACCTGGGTGTCGCCCTGGCGAGTGGGACACCGTTCCTCTCCCGCCAGGTGGCAGAGCCGAAGCGGATCGGCCTGGTCTTCATGGAGGACCAGCCGCACCGGCTCAAGCGACGTCTCCAGAGGCTCTGTCAGGGTCGGGGGCTTCGGCTCGCCGACCTGGGCGACCGACTACTGCTCTGGCCGCGCCCGCCGCTCCGGCTCAACTCGCCGGACTCCATGAACCGGCTCGCTGCCTACGTCCATCAACAGCGGCTGGACGTCCTGGTCGTCGACTCGTGGATGTACGTTAGCTCGGGCAACTCCGACGACGCCGGGGACGTGGAGCGCCAACTCGCCGCCCTCTCGGGGCTCCGGGACGTGGCGCCAGACCTGACGGTCGGCCTCGTCCACCACGCCAGGAAGACCGGCCGCGACTCAACCGAGGACCGGCGGATGACGGAGATCCTCCGGGGAAGCGGCGCCTTCGGGGCCTGGTACGACGCCGGGGTCCTGCTCGCCAGGAAGACGGAGCAGCACCCGGTGACGGTCCGGGCTGAACTCCGGGACGCTCCCTCTCTGGAGCCCTTCGCCTTCGCCGTCGAGGACGAGGTTCCTGCCGAGGGCTGGGACTCTGTCCCGAGCGGCTGGATGCGGCTCCGGGTGCTGGACACCCACCCCGCTCTCGCCGAGCGCCAGGCAGACCTCGAAGCGGTGATCCCACTCGTCGAGGCCTTCCTGCGGGAGCACCCTGGCTGTTCCAAAGAGCAACTCAAGAAGGGCGTGAAAGGCAGAGACACGAAGGTGATTGAGGCGTTCGAGCTGATGTGTGATCAGGGCGGGGCAGAGTACGAGGCGCCGGCCGGGGCGGGCCTGCCGGGTCGCTGTCGCCTCGTCGAACCGTCAGGGCAGGGGTGGGCAGGGGTCTCGGAGCCCCGGAATCAGGAATAGGCGGGTGCCGGGGCCAACTGGCCCAATCCGATCAACGGAGCGCAACGGAGACGGCCACAGGCCAGGAGCGAGAGGAGGATGCGAGAGATGCCAACGAAGACGGTCTTGCAGTGCCAGGAGTGCCTGGCCGTTCTGACCAAGCGGACGAGGGTCGGCTGGGAGGCCGAGGCACGGGCAGCCGTGGCCATGCTGGGAGTAGTCGACCGGGACGGCGACATCGTCGAGGCGGGCGCCCTGGTCACGGACGGACCGGCGCAGGTCTCCCACTGGAACCACAGCTCGATGAGGCACCCCTCCGATCCGGAGCACGTGCCGCCTGTCGGCCGCGCCGAACTGGTGGAGGCCGGCGACGTCCTGATGGCGTCGGTCTGGTTCGACGACACGCCAGAGGGTCGGGCCACCTGCGAGCGGGTGATGAAGGAGAAGCCGGACTGGTCGGTCGGCTACCGGGTCTTGAAGTACCGGGCACCCACGCCAGCAGAGAAGGCCCAGGGCGCTCGCCGGGTGATCCAGCTGTGGGAGGTGTTCGAGGTCTCCCCTGTGGACAAGGGAGCCGGGATCAGCACCGGGACGCACTCGGCGTGCTGTGGCGCCTGCACCCTGACCACAGGAAGCGACGAGGCCAGGCGTGGGAAGGTGATCGCCTCGCTGGAAGCATCGGCAGGCCTCGTCGGGACACCGTCCCCGTCACCGTCTGCCTCGGAGGCCTCGTCCTGCGGCCTCTCCCCGACCCCAGGCGAGGACCACCAGGGGAACCGCCCTCCTGCGTACCAAGCGGGAGAGAGCAGGCCGGACCCGGAAGCGGCGAAGCGGGCCAGGACCATCCGTCAGCTCGAAGCCAGGATGGTGGCGAAGATGTGGAGGGAGGAGCAGCGACGGGAGCAGGTCATCGAGTCCCTCGAAGCCACCCTCGACGTCAACCAGGCGGCGATCCAGGCAGCGAGCGACCAGCGCTGCCAGACGATCCGGGAGCTGATGGAGGCATCGGGGCAGTGCTGCCAGGGGGGGCCGGCGACCAGGCCGGCGACGCAGATCGACGAACGGACGCGGTACATCGCCGCGCTCACCAACTGAACAGGAGGAAGAGACCATGGCGAATGCCAAGGAAGCGGCGACGGTGGTGCAGCGGCTCGAGCAGCGGCTGGCCGACATCGAGACCGAGCTGGTAGGGCTGGCGGATCGGGAGCGGGTGATCACCTCGGAGATCGGGGGAGCCCTGGCCGGCAATGGAAAGGCCGAGAAGCGCCTGGCCGACCTGGGAGCCGAGCGAGACCGAATCCAGCACCGAGCGGCGGCACTGCGCCAGGACAGGGAGGCAGCCAAGACGGCGCTGCGGCAGGCCTGGCGAGAGACGGTCGAGGCCGAGTTCACTCCTCAGGCGGAGGCGCTGACCGAGCACCTGACCCACGCGGCACAGGTCATCGAGGAGCGGACCCGAGCCCTAGCCGAAGCGGCCCAGGAGTTCGAGGCCATCGATAAGGAGGCCCTGGCTCTCCGGCAGACGATCCTGGCTGCTGTCGGTCGGCACGGTGGCGAGATCCCGGTGCCCCACGTCGATGGCCTGTTCACCGGCCAGCTGTTCGAGCACGCCCGCAGCGCCAAGCGGGTGATCGAGACCATGGAAGCTGTCCGGCAGCGAGCGAAGGAGCCCCGGTACCTGCCGCCTCCCAAGGGGCGGCCGTTCACGACCGAGGACGTGAAGCGTGGCCGACTCCAGATCGGAGCCACCAGTCACGGGACCGAGGCCATTTCTCGGATCTTCCGGCGACCCGGAGGAGGCAAGGCCGACAGCTGACCCGCTCCCGTTCCTGGGGCCTCGCAGAGTGGTCCTCTGGCACCGTCCCGGCCACCGGGCGCAATGCCGACGGGTCGGACAACCACTCCCGAGGTCGGGGAGCGAGCGGGTCTCAGGAGTACCGCCCTCCTGCCATGGACGCAGGCGGCGACAAGAGCAAGGAAGCGAACCGAGGAGGAGTAGATGGACAGGGGCAAGCCTGTACCACCGAGCAACGAGATCCCGGCTACCAAGATCGAGGTGGCCCTGGTGAAGACAGGAGGCAACATCGCCCAGGCGGCAGCCCTGGTACCGTGCGAGCCGTCGACGATCCGGCGCCGGGTGAACAGGGACGACCACCTGGCCGACGTCCTGGAGACGGCCAGGGGCGGCAAGCTCCCGCTCGGTGGTCCTCCGAGCCGGCCGGTGGTCCAGTACACGGACGAGCAGATCGCGGCAGCGCTCAAGGTCGAGGGCGGGTTCATCTCTCGTGCGGCTCGCCGGCTGGGCTGCTCCGTGGCCACGATCACCAAGCGGAAGAAGAAGAGCGAGGCGATCCGGGACGCCATCGAGGAGCACAGGGAGACGACCATCGACGTAGCGGAAGACGGGCTCCGCCAGGCCGTCCTCAACCGTGAGCCCTGGGCGATCAAGCTCGTCCTGATGACGCTGGGGAAGAAGAGGGGCTACACGGAGTCGCTGGCCCTGACGGGAGCCGAGGGAGGACCGGCCAAGGTCGTGGTCCAGTTCGTCAGACCCAGAGACATCTAGAAGCAGGGATTCCTCACCTCAAGGTGTTTTACCTAGCAGGTGTTCGGAGATCCATATCTGTCACAGAGGGGCGAACCGCGCCTCTCAACTCACCCTAGTCCCAAGGAGGACAGGATGGCGAAGCAGACGAAGCAGGTTCGGAACCCGGTCATCGCCCGGAGCGGCTGGTGGGAGTCCGAGGAGGAGCGGACAGAGACCGTCAGAGAGCTAGGCGAGACTCTCGCTCTCGCTCCCTCGTTCGATCCGGCACGGCGACAGGTAGAGGTGGTCAGCCTCGATCCGTCCCCACCTGCGACCCCAATCATGGACGCACTTGCTCGGAGCGAAAACCAAGACCTGGGCTCCAGCTCCGCCTGGGAGGTCGTGTACGACGAGTTCCGGTGTGTCGTAGCGTACCTCGCCTCGGACTTCGAGGCGTGGCGGGCGTGGCAAGCGTGGCCGGAACATCGGTCCTCTCAAATCGCCGAGCTGTTCGAGAAGCTGGAGAAGTGCGGCCTGGCCCACGAGGACACCCGAATCGAGGAGGAGAAAGAGCGGCTCAGTACGCTACAGGAGCGCTGGGATCGGGCGGCGTTCCTGAACGAAGACTCTAGCACAGAGGAGGAGCAGGAGGAGGAGTGGGGGCCGGAGAAGTTGGCCGAGCACCATCTCAGCGAACTAATCTTCGCCGTACGAGAGTGCCGGGGTTCGGTACCCGAAGATCGAATCAAGGCACTACGAGATAAGGTCGTTGCCGGTGAGATGCTCAAGTCCTTCGACTACGCTCTACATGGTGTCGAGTTGGAGCAGGATGGAAGCGAGGAAGTGGAGTCAGAGCAGGTGGACCAATGAACAAGACCGGCTGTCCAGAGGTTGACCGGCTCGTCGCCCAGGTCGCTTCCATCGACGCCAAGATCGAGCGCCGGAAGAGATGGCTCAAGCACACGGTGGGCAACTGTGCGCCGTGGCTCAAGAGCACCCACGACCGGATAGAGAAGCATGAGGCTGCCCTGGCCGAGCTGGCGGCCGAACGAGCCGAGGCTTCCGCTCAGGTCCGAAGGCTCGTACTCGGGGTGGGATCATGAGCACAGCCTTCAACATGGGCGGGTTCGACGAGGACCTGCACCGGGAGGTCGCCCAGGGCCTGGTCACCGGGAAGCTCGAAGAGCTGAGCGCCGAGGCACTCGCCTGGGGACTCCGGATGTTCAGTGAGGCGCTCCGACTCCTGCAGGAGGAGGAACAGAGCCGAACCGAGGAGGAGGTGCACTGGCTGGAGCAGCACGCGTAACCAAGCTCTGACCCTAACCCGAGGCCCCGGTGGGAACCGCTCCTGCCGGGGCCTCTCTCCATTGTCGTAACTCCTTGCTGTTCAAATACTTGTGGGCCTTGCGTCAAGCTACTTTTTGGAAGTGTAGGATAGCGTGACACAGCAACCCCACAGCACGGAGGAAGAGATGTCGGACACCAAGCTCATCGCTCAGCTCGTCGCCAACGGGATCGCCTCGACCGACCACCACGCCAAGGTCAAGAAGGCCATCGAGGAGGCTACCGACCAGAAGCCCTCGAAGGAGGACTACCAGCGGATCAAGGGTCTGCTCGAACAGGTGGAGCAGGAGCCGAAGGCCGAGGTCGTGACCCTGGAGGAGCGGCAGGCCCTGGAGCCGGACAAGTGGGGCAAGGTGGTGCGGATCGTCGAGGCCTCGCCCGAGGGGAAGCCCTACCGGGTCGTCATCGCCTGCCAGGACGTCCAGGACGAGGAGATCTGCGAGGGCGAGCGGGAGATCGCCACCCAGGACCTGTTCCAGGTCGAGCGGTGCGTGCCCTGCCAGCGGCGGGCGATGAACCGGCGCCGGGCGCAGAAGCGGAAGGCGAAGGCCCAGGCCAAGCCCAAGGCGAAGGTCTGACCCGAGGCAGACCAGACGGACCAGCGGCCCCGGTGGCTCTCCTGCTGCCGGGGCCGGTTTCTATCCTACCACTCGATCCAGGCCTCGCTGCCATTCTTGGCGCAGTAGAGCAGGGACTTCCCGCAGGAGGGGCAGGCCCGACCCTTCGTGTCCTTGTATCCGCTTGAGAGGAAGACCTTGCTACAATGGGGACACGTGGCCGCAACGTTGTTGCCGTGAAAGTCCTCGTCGGTTCCCAAACTGTTCTTGTTCAGCGTCCGTCGTTGCACGCTGCCTCCTCCGGGTCCCTGGTCGCTCGTGCGGTGGTGCGCTACCAGAACGTACGGGACGGGCGTCTCCCAGGCCACGGGAGCGCAGTTGATTGATCGGGACGGCCCCTGGGCCTGTCCCGGCAGCTCCCGGCCAGCCGGTGGCCGCTCGGAGGCATGGCAGACACGCCGGTGTAGCGGGCTCCTCCTGGCACCATCGCCGTCACCGCCAGCCGCCTGGCCTGCTCGACGCGACCTCTCCACGACCTGGCGCCGAGGCCAGCCAGCCGATCGCCCTCCTGCGTATAGAGCAGGAGACGGGCGTGACGTCGCGCGCCGCCGGCACGTGGCGTGCATCGCGGGGACCGTTGTGTTTTGACTATCCGCACTGTCGTTGTAGCACGGGCGCTTTCTTCGGGGTGGTTGATTGGAAGATCAACATGTGAAGGGAGGTTGCCGATGTTGGAGTGCCGCCGTATCTCTCCGTCGTCAAGCAGTCGTCCGATACGTGTGTCTAGACTTGTCACTTCGGTCATTCACGGAACACTACTTGTGTTCGTCGCTACAGCTTTTATCGCATGCGGCGACGAAGGAGTTCTTGTTCCCCCGACTCCCGAAATGGCTTTAGGTGAGGATGACGACGACGACGGGCAATGCCCATACCTGAGTCCCAGTCAGATGCAAGAGCTGGGTGTAACAGCATGTGGGGACTTTGAAGGGGTAGAAGACGGAATTTTGCGGGACGATCTCGAGGACCCGCGGTTCCGGTACGGCATCGAGGAATGCAGGCAAGGCAAATACCATCTCTTTGACGTCCTGAATACGCACCGTGGGCACCTAATGACGGGTCAGGCCAGCGGTGCGTACAATCTGGGATGGGGTGGCCAGAAGCGCATATTGTGGAATAGAATCCACTTCATGAGTCACTACTTGGACGAGCGAAAGTCAGAGAGGGCGTGGACCACACTGCACGAAGTTCATCACCACAAGCACGATAGTACTGATGAGGCCGCTGCAGATGCATATGCTTGCCAGTGTTGGTATGATCCGGGTCACAGCACACTTGCGGAAAGATGCCTGGATCACTGGAATTGATTGCTTGAGAGAGATTACCATGAAGACTAAGTACTTGGTCGCGGTGATGTGCACCATGTGTTTCGTTTCCCCTGGCGTGGTCCACGCCCAGGCGCTAATTGACGTACCGGAAGGGACAGTAGGCGCCACTCCGCTCAACGCTGCCTTGGAGTTCATCGGCAGAACGTATCTCGACCCCGCAGGCCTACGCGGCGACTTGCTTCCTGTGGCGATTAGACCCAGTGTTCCTAGCGCGGAGCGGGAATTGATCGATCGGGCTCCTATTCAGGTCCTACTCCTGGATCGACTATTGGTTTGCCAACCGGTCGAGGATGACCTGCCGCCTTGCGCCAGTCCTGCCGATCCCTTGGCTGTTTCCGTGACATCGGTTCAACGACCGCAACCCGACGAGGCTGTGGTCGAGCTTTTCCGATATTATCGCGGCAGGCTCTCGGATGGGCGGCCTGGCCCTACCATGGGGGTGGCCGGATTCGAGTTGCATCTGCGGCAGAAGGGCGAGCTTTGGGTGGTCATGGAGGCGTACACTACCGGTTCGGGCCTGTTTACGAGGATGATATTGCCGTGGCCACCGCCACCGGAGGACGGATTGAACTAAGCAGCTGCGGAGAATTAAGTAGTGCCCATCCCAAAACATATCGGTGACGGCCGCCGGGCGGGCTTGTGGGCCGCGTAGTGTCGGGTGATGGCCGCCATGTGGGGGACGAAATGCATGGTGAGCACCGCAGCGCCGGTCTC
>SLCC01000018.1 GCA_007126035.1 Gemmatimonadota bacterium | reverse complement strand
GGCTCCTGGCCGGCGGACCACACCCGCCAGGAAGCTAGTAGTCCGCCACGATGGCTCTGACGGCATTCGAGCCCCGCCGCAGCCGCGCTGGCTACGTTGCTCAGCACTGCGGAATAGCGCTGCTATTCTTCGGCTTCGCGCCTTGCCAGCGCGGCGCTTCGACGCTCTCGGTGCTCGTCAGAACCATCGTGCGGGACTATAGTGTGGTGACGCCGAAGTCTCGCTGCGTTCCACAGCGGCTGCAGCTGTGGGGGAAGCGCGCCGGCGCTACTCCTTCCGGATCATGATAGAGCCGATCTGGTCCGAGGCCACCGAACGACTGCGCCACGACCCGGACTTCGGACCGCTGGTCGAGCGGGTGGGACCGGTCCGGCTGCCGCCGCGCAGCCCCGACGCCTTCACGGCCCTGGTCTCCTCCATCGTCTATCAGCAGCTGGCGGGCACGGCCGCCCGCACCATCCACGGAAGACTGGTAGACGCCCTGGAGGGCGACGTCAGACCCGCAACGGTCCTGGCCACGCCCGAGCCGGCGCTCCTGGCCGCGGGCCTCTCGCGCAACAAGCTGGCGGCCATCAGGGACCTGGCCAGGCGGCTCGCCACGGAAGACCTACCCGCGGATGGCTGGGAGTCCCTGAGCGACCAGGCGGTGACCCAGCGCCTGGTCCGCGCCAGGGGAATCGGTGACTGGACCGCCCAGATGTTCCTGCTCTTCCACCTCCGGCGCCCCGATGTCTGGCCCACCGGCGACCGGGGCGTGCGGGCGGGTCTGGGGCGCGTGCTCGGCCTGCCCCAGCCACCGTCGCCCGCCGATACCGGCCTCATCGGGACCGGCTACCGGCCGTGGCGTAGCGCCGTCGCCTGGTACTGCTGGAGAGCGGCGAGCCCGTAGCCCAGGGCCAAACCTCGGCTCAGCCGCTCCCCCGAGGGCCTCAGAACGCCGGGCCCAGCAGCACCGCGTTCATGAACAGCAGCTGCGTCCCCTCCGCGTAGCCCCGGAAGTTCGGGTCCTCCGCGAAGGCAATGACGCGACCACGGCCCATGGGCTGGTGGACGAGGAACGCCTTCGACGCCAGCTGCGGCCGCGCCTCCTCCCAGACTATACCGCTCATGACCAGACGGTCCAAGGTGGCGTAGACGCCCACGTTCCTGCCCCGGTCCAGCGTCAACGGCGGGAAGACGCGGGACCCGGAGACCATGGCCCCCAGCTCGTCTCCAGCCCCCGCCGCCAGCACGCTGGTCGTGTCCAGTACGACCCGGAGGATGGCCCCGGATACGGGCTCCGGCGCCTCCCGCTCCGGCGTTATGGCCTCCAGCAGGTCGATGGGCTGGCCCGCGTCCCCGGCACGCTCGCCCGACGAGGACGGCGGCCTGGCCCGCAGCTCCGCCCGGGTCGCGACCAGGCCCACGTCCTGGGAGCCCGCCCAGCGGGTGGACTCGGCCATGGTGATCAGCGTGCCGCCGGCCTGGACCCAGCTCCTGAGTCGCTCCAGCCCGGCGTCGCCCAGAGCGTCCGTGTAACGGCCGGAGGGCATGACGATGACATCGTAACGGGTCAGGTCCGCGCGCCCCAGGGACCGGCTCCGGACTGCGGTGACAGGCTGGCCATACCTACGCTCCAGGACCCAGCGGGCCCAG
The DNA here is from genome assembly GCA_007126035.1 of Gemmatimonadota bacterium. Lineage (GTDB taxonomy): Bacteria > Gemmatimonadota > Gemmatimonadetes > Longimicrobiales > RSA9 > SLCC01. The sequence continues at coordinate 32,947 of SLCC01000018.1, read as the reverse complement.
CCTGCCGACAGGCTCGAGGTGGGCTCATCCCACAGCAGCAGGACGCGAGGCGCCGACAGGGCGCGAACACGGTTGCTGCCCAGGGATATGCCCGCTTCGACGAAGCCGCTCTGCACCGGGACTGCCTCCGCCCCGTGCCGGGCGACGATGGCGGCCAGCTCATCCATCTGGCCGTCCGCCAGCTCGCCGGTCCGGACCAGCGCCGTGCCCGGGCCATGGTCACGGCCGTCCAGCCGGAACCAGTCGCCGGCCGCGTGGACCGGGATGCCGGCAACCAGAGCCTCGGCCACCGTAGCGGCGGCGGCAGTCCCCCATGGGATCAGGTAGCCGACCTGCGCCGGCGGCAGCGGCGGCGGAGCGGCGCCTGCCCCGGCGGAGGCCCCGTCGGCGGACCGACCGACCCACGGCGCGAACCGGCCCGGGTCAGCCGGCACCGTCCGCACCGAGACGGGCCGGTCCACCGCCACCACCTCGATGTTCCAGAGGAGCGGCATGCTCCACGCCGTCACGTCGTAGATCTCGTCCCGCAGCCTCTCCGCCCGCCGCTCCCGCTGGCGCTGCACGAAGTCGGGGTCCATGGGCGTGTGGGGATCCAGCATGTTCCTCGCCAGACGGCTGGCCGGCTGGTCCAGGGGCACGATATAGCTGCCCGCCGGGAACTCCCTGCCCTGGGCACGGAAGGGCTCCAACGCCTTGAGCGCCTCGATGCCGTTGGACGCCAGCGTCAGGGCCAGCCGCTCCGCCAGGGCCGGGTCACGACCGGCGTCGAGCACGTAGGCCCTGGTACCCCGGCGCCCGGCCGCCACCGCGCTGCGCCGGAACTCCACGAACGCCCGCAGCATCCGCTCCCTGTTCTCCGCCGCCGTGAGAGCCGTGCGGAGCGCCGCGTGGAAGTTGCGCTCTATCCCGTCACCGTACGTGAGGATATTGCCGTCGTAGCGCTCCAGCGCCAGACCACGGGACGACGCCATCTCGAACGTCTTGCCCAGCGCCCCCTGCGTGGTGGGCCAGGCGGAGCCGTAGCCCGGGTAGAACGAGTCGAAGATCTCCCGGATGAAGTACGGCCAGCCCCGGGCGTCGAAGACCGCCGCGTTGTTCCGGCCGAAGAGCTCGAAGAGACGATGCTGCTCCTCTGTGGTATGGGGGTTCGGCGGCACGGCCGCCGGCGGGAAGTAGTAGGTCGAGTTGCCGCCCATCTCGTGGAGGTCCGCAACTACCTGCGGGGTCCACTCCAGCAGGGCCGCGACCTTGCCCCGGCTCTCGGGCTGCGTGTGGGCGAACCAGTCACGGTTCAGATCGAACAGGTAGTGGTTCGACCGGCCCCGTGGCCACGGCTCGTCCCGTTCCACCGCCACCGGGTCACTGTCGGCCGACGCCGCGTGGGCCTGCTGATTATGTGACACGAACCGGGCCCGACCGTCAGGGTTCTGCAACGGGTCGATCAAGACCACCGACTCCCGGAGGATCAGGTCCACGTCCGGATCACCACGCGCCGCCAGCAGGTGGTAGGCCGTGACCATGGCCGACCCGGCAGGCGAGATCTCGCTGCCATGGACCGAGTGAACCAGCGCCGTGACCACCGGCAGCTCGGCGATCAGACGCTCCTCTTCCGCACCGGACAGGTCCCGGGGGTCCGCCAGCCTGGCCAGGCCCGCCTGCACCGCCTCCACACGAGACATCCGCTCCGGCGAGCCGATGGCCAGCATGATCAGCGGCCGACCCTGCCACGACTCGGCGTACCGGACCAGATGGGTCCGCTCCGGCGCCGCGTCCGCCAGGGCCCGGAAATAACGGACAATGTCCTCCGGAGTCGTCAGAACCTCCTCCGGATCATGCCCGATGACCGACCTCGGAGATGGGATCGCCGGATCGTAGTCGACAGCCGCACCCACCGCCGACCCGGCAGGGGCCTGCGCTTGGATGGGCTCGGGCACCGCCGTCACGGCGGCAAGGGCGACAAGAAGGGAAGCTGCGGCGTACCTGCTCGCGGCAGTGGACCTGACCATGGCCTGCGCTCCTGCTGTGGTGTTGTCGGAGCAGTGAATCTCGCCACTGAGCGCCCGACGCGCCAGCACCGGCCACCCGGATCAGCGGCTACCCACGAAAAAGCCGCCACGAGCTGGTCGCGGCGGCTTGTTCGTTCGGGCCTGGTCAGGCAGAGGCCACTCTTACCTCTGCAGGTCCTGCCGCCACTCCTCGTCCGCGTATATCACCACCTCGACCCGCCGGTTGAGCTGCCGGCCCTCAGGCGTCTCGTTCGTGGTGATGGGATCGTGCAGACCCATGCCGCGCGTCGAGATCCGATGGCCCGCTATGCCATGCTGCGTAAGATAGGTCGCCGCCGACTGGGCGCGACGCTCCGACAGACCCTGGTTGTAGGCGGCCGAACCCACGTTGTCCGTATGACCGATGACCAGCACCTCCGTCCGGTCGTACTGCTGCAGGTTCTGAGCAAGCTGGCCAAGGTTCTGCCGCGCCAATGGACGCAGGTCCGCACGGTCGAAATCGAACAGGATGCCGCCCTCGAACGTCACCACGATACCCTCACCGACGCGGGTCACCGTGGCGCCCTCCAGCTCGCGGTCCAGTTCCCGGGCCTGCTGGTCCATCTGGTGACCGATGATAGCGCCCGCCGTTCCGCCCACCGCCGCGCCGATGATCGCGCCCCGCGCCGTCGACCCGACCTGGGCACCCACTGCCGCACCAACAGCGGCACCGGCGCCCGCACCGATCACGGCGCCCCGCTCCCGCTGCTCCCACCCCGCGCAGGCGGTGGTGCCAAACAGGAAAAGCAGAGCCGCCGCCGCCACAGGCATCTTCTTGAGTCTATTCATTTCCATTGCTCCTTCGCTGGATCGTTCGACGCTCTAACGGCAAGCCCGATGCCAAAAGCGCCAGCCACCTCGCTAACACCCCGGACACAGCTATATTGTTGCAGAACCCGCCTTTACCCGCAGACTCCGGCCTGTCGACGGCGTCCCCTGGAGAGGACATGATGAACCCCGGCCACCAGGACGGTTACGTTTAGTCGCGATGACTGAACTTAGTACTCGATGGGATCTGTCACGGTTCCCGGTGATGGGCACGCTGCCGGAACTGGTCCGCGCCCTCGAATCCCGTTCGCGGGCGGTGCTGGTTGCGCCGCCGGGGGCGGGCAAGACCACCGTGGTACCACTGGCGCTGGCTGGTGCTGGGATCGTCGATGGCAGGATCGTTATGCTGGAGCCCCGTCGCCTGGCTGCCCGTGCGGCGGCCAGCCGGATGTCGTATCTGCTGGGCGAGCCCGGTGCGGGCGGCACGGTAGGCTACCGTATCCGAGGCGATACCCGTGTCGGTCGAGACACGCGCATCGAGGTAGTGACGGAGGGTGTGCTGGCGCGGATGCTCCAGTCGGACCCGTCCCTGGAGGGGGTTGGGCTGGTCATCTTCGACGAGTACCATGAACGGTCGCTCCACGCGGACCAGGGGCTGGCCATGACGCTCCAGTCCGGCTCGCTGCTGCGCCCTGATCTACGGGTGCTGGTGATGTCGGCCACGCTGGACGCGTCCGCGATTGCCGACCTGCTGGGCGAAGCGCCGGTGATCGCGACCGAGGGTCGCGAGCACCCGGTGGAGACGCGTTGGCGGCGGACGCCGTTGAGCGGCGATATCGAGTCGGCGGTGGCGTTGTCGGTGCTCCATGCCCTGGAGGCGGAGCAGGGCGACATCCTGGTCTTCCTGCCGGGTGGAGCGGAGATACGACGGGTGCATCGGCGCTTGGTCGAGCGAATCTCCCATGCCGGGGTCCGTATCCACCCCCTCTACGGGGACCTTGGCCGGTCGGAGCAGGACGCTGCCATCGCCCCGGCCCGGCCGGGTCAGCGGAAGGTGGTGCTGGCCACGGCCATCGCCGAGACGTCCCTCACCATCGAGGGTGTTCGGATGGTGATCGACAGTGGCCTGATGCGGGTATCTCGGTTCGACCCGGGCACAGGTATGAGCCGGCTGGTGACAATTCGTGTCACCCGGGATGCCGCGGATCAACGGCGTGGCCGGGCGGGCCGGGAGGCGGCGGGCGTGTGCTACCGCCTGTGGACCAGGGCCGAGGATCGCGGGCTCGTGCCCCACCGCAAGCCGGAAATCCTGGAGGCGGACCTGTCGCCACTTGCCCTGGACCTGGCCGTCTGGGGCGCGTCGCCCGACGAGTTGCGCTGGCTGGACCCGCCGCCGGCGGCCGCGTATTCACAGGCCATGGAGCTTCTGCGAGAGCTGGAGGCCGTGGACCCGGCCGGCGCGGTGACCGCTCACGGCCGGCGGATCTCCCGCCTGGGCCTCCACCCCCGCCTGGGCCACATGCTGGTCCGCGGATACGAGCTGGGCCACGGCCGGGTCGCCTGCCAGCTTGCGGCGGTGCTCAGCGAGCGAGACACGCTCCGGGGCCACGGGCGGACACCGGACGCCGATCTCCGTCTCAGGGTCGAGCTGGTGGAGCGGTCTGTCCCGGACCGGGCACGTAGCGAGGCCGATCGTCTCCAGCGGCTCCTCGAGATGACCCTCCAGGGAAAGCAGGCCGCTGCTCCCCCGGTGGAGCACCTGCCACACGACGTGAGCGCCGTCGGCCTCCTCACGGCTCTGGCATACCCCGATCGCATCGGCCAGCGAAGGGCTGGCGAGCGGGGGCGGTTCCTGCTGAGCAGCGGCCGCGGCGCCCGATTCGCCGAGCCCCAGCCGCTGGAGGGCTCCGACTGGCTGGTGGCGGCGGACGTGGATGACCGTGGCTCCGAGGCCAGGATCTTCCGCGCGGCGCCGGTTGACCTGGCGGACATCGAGGAGCACTTCACGGCCAGGATCCGGACCGAGGAGGAGGTGGTCTGGGACGGCTCCGCCCAGCGAGTGGTGGCCAGGCGACGGCGAGCACTGGGCGCTCTGACCCTGGCGGAGGCACCGCTCCAGGACCCCGACCCCACCGCCGTGACCGATGCGATGGTGGACGGGGTCCGGCAGGCGGGTCTCCAGTGCCTGCCTTGGGACCGCGACACGCGCCAGCTCGGCCAGCGCCTCCAGTTCCTTCACCACCTGGACCCGGAATCGTGGCCCGATTCCTCGGAGCATGCCCTCGAGGCATCGCTGGAAGAGTGGCTGCCGCCGTTCCTGCCCGGGATCCGGCGACTGGGCGAGCTGCGCCGGCTGGACCTGGGCAATGCCCTCCTGGCCCGGATCCCCTGGCCCCAACGGGCGCGGCTCGACGACCTGGCCCCCGCCCGGATCCAGGTACCGAGCGGCTCCAGGATCCAGGTCGACTACTCGGACCCGGACGCCCCGACCCTGGCGGTGCGACTCCAGGAGGTCTTCGGGCTGCTGAGTACGCCACGGGTCGGCGGCGGGCGGGTCCCGATGACCATCCGGCTCCTGTCCCCGGCCCAGCGACCGGTACAGGTCACGCGCGACCTGGAGAGCTTCTGGCGTGACGCCTACCACCAGGTACGCAAGGACCTGCGCGGTCGCTATCCCAAGCACTACTGGCCCGAGGACCCCCTCCTCGCCGAGGCGACCCGACGGACCAGGCCCCGCCGGGCCGACAACTGATGTGGCCCGGCACCGGACCAGAGGCGGTTGGGCACCGGATGATCAGATCGCGAGCGGAGCGCCCAGCCGGATGTCGCCACCCGGGTCCAGGCCCGGCTCCAGCTCGAGCGGCCGCTCGAACAGCAGCACCACGGTGGATCCCAGGTGAAACGCCATCAGGGCATCACCCCGGTCCACCGCCACCGGGGGATCGTACACCGTCGTGGCGGGCCGAGCCCGCCGCCTGTTCGTGGCTAGGGCAGAGTCGAAGTCGGCGGTGATCTGGCCCACGTTGAACGCGCCCACCGCCACCACAGCCACCGCACCGGTCCCGCCACCCGGATGCTCGACGCTCCATTCCCCGCCAGTGTCCGCGGCCGCGCCGGCGTCCGTTTCCCCGACAGCCGTATCCTCCGGGTCTCGCCCCGCCCGCGGCTCGACCACGGCTACCAGCCGCTCGTTGCGGGGGAAGAGCCGGCCAACCCTCTCCACCGCGAGTCGGTTCACCGGCAGCAGCCGCCCCGGGATGTGCCGGGCCCACTCGATCCGGCCGCTGACGGGGGCATGAATGCGATGATAGTGCCGGGGAGCCAGGTACAACGTGATGTAGCTGCCAGTGTCGAAACGGAGCGCCTGCTCGGCATCGTCCAGGAGCTCCGCCACGGTGTAACGACGACCCTTGGCCTGTAGCAGCTCGCCCGCCTGCACCCGGCCGAATGCGCCCACCACCCCGTCCACCGGCGAGCCCGGCACCTCATGCCGCTCCGGCCACGTCCTGGCGCCCAGGCGCAGCTGCCGCACGAACAGCTCGTCCAGCGATCTGTAGGACGTTACCGGGTCCTGCGCCTCCGACAGATCCATCCCCAGCACGCGGGCCACACCGCCCCACACGGGACGCCGTAGCGGCACCGGCACCGGCACGGCCGCCAACCGACCCGTCAGCCGTGACAGCGCGGCGCTCCAGAACCTTATCAGCGCACGACCCCCAGGATATAGTCCTTCAGATGACGGTTCTCCGCCTCGATGCTCTGCCGCACCGCGCCCACAACGTCCCCAATGGATACCATGCCCAGCAGGCCGCCAGATTTATCCACTATCGGCAGATGACGGATCCGGTTCTCCGTCATGATCGACATGACGTAGTCCAGATCGTCATCGGGCACACCGACGATAACGTTGGCGGTCATGGCCTCCGATACCGGTATGCCCTCCAGCCGCGACGGGTTCCGGGCAGTCAGGTTCAGCACGTCCCGCTCGCTGATTATGCCCACCACGTCGTCGCCGCTCCGCACCACCAGGGCGCCGATGCGGTGCTCCGACAGCACCTTGACCGCCGCGAGAACGCTTTGCTCCGGCTCGATCGTGATGACTTCGCTGCCTTTCGTGCGGAGAATGTCACGTATCCTCATACTCTCCTCCCAAATCAGGGGATAGTCACCGGCTCCGTCGAGCCTGGCCTGGGGTCAATGCGGAATATGTCCGGAGTTGTGCCGGAAAACCAGCCAACCTCTTGATAGCCAGCGGCCACGCCGGTCGCGGCTCACGGGTGAGCTCGAGCAAGGTCACCTCCGGTCGGGACAGGAACCGCACGGGGAGGTGCGTGGTCCCCAGGCCGCGGGACGTGTAGACCTGCGTCCACGGCCGACGCCGCAGACCATCCTCGTACAGCTCAGGGTGCCGCGCCGAGCTCACCGGCGCTCCTACCCCGGGCAGTCGGACCTGACCGCCGTGGGTGTGGCCGCTCAGTATGAGGTCAACGGCGTCGTATGCCCGCCGACAACGCTCGGCCTGATCCGGCGAGTGCGCCAGCACTACCGTCAGGTCCCGGCTGGACGGCGGCGGCAGGGTCAGGCGGGGCTGTCCTTCCATGTCATCATCCAGGCCGCCGATGCACACCCGCACGTCGTTGCGATCCAGGATCACGTAACGATTGGTCAGGTCTCGGAGGACCTCCCGCTCGGCAACGGCCCGTCTCCAGACCTCGATACCCGTCCGATGGTCGTGATTGCCGGGGACCACGTATACGCCCAGGGGCGCGCGCAGCCGGGAGACGGCGCCCAGCGCAGCCGCCAGACCTTCCTCGTCCTCCGCCAGGTCGCCCGTGATGGCTATCAGCTCCGGCCGCTCCTTCTCGAGGACGGCGATGGCCCGCTCCACCACGCCCATGCCACGACCGGCCCGCAGATGCAGATCTGACAGGAGCCCGATCCGCAGCCCCTCCAGGTCTGGGGACATGGACCTGATGTGCACACGCTTCCGCCGCACCTGCAGCCAGCGCGGCTCGACCAGCGCCGCGTAGACGGCCAAACCCGCCATGGCTGCACCGCCCGCAACAATCAATGACTTCGGGCTCACAATCGTTCTTCGCTTCATCGTTCTTCACAAGGGCAAGGCTCGGGCCAGACCTGACTTGACGTGACCCGACCATGTGACCAGACTCTCGCTATGAACAGGATATTCCCCACCGTGGTGGCGCTGCTCACCACCAGTGCAATGGTAGCGACCGGCCTTCAGGCCCAGGACCAGCCCGAGGACCCTGATCGGTGGAAAGGCGAGGTGGGTCTGTCGGTGAACGGGTCCGGCGGTAACGAGCGGCTCACGGTGATCACCGGTCAGCTGGGGCTTGCGCACCTGGAGACGAACAGGTACGAGCTGGATTTCAACGGTCGCGCCCGCTACGGCCGGAGCGAAGGCGTCGAGGTGGCACGCAGCGTCCGGGGCTCCCTCAGCGCCGAGTTCCGACCCGCGGCCCGGCTGTCACCGTTCCTCTCTGGCACCGCCGAGCACGACCGGTTCCGGCGAGTGGACCTGCGGATGAACACCGGCGCGGGCTTCAAGCACACCTTCTGGAGGGAGGGCTGGAGCGACGTGTCGCTCAGCGGAGCGCTGCTCTACTGGTACGAGCAGTTGGCACGTGACGACAGCGACGGCCCCACCCACACCGCCCGCTGGAGTTGGAGAGGCAGGGCCCGCCACCGGCTGGACAGCGGGGCGCGCCTGGAGCAGACCGTCTTCTACCAGCCCACATGGGAGCGGCTGGACGACTACGTGCTGGAGGCCCAGACAACCGTCCGCCTGGCCCTGAGCCAGTCCCTTTCCTTGAACAGCAGCTTCCTGTACCAGCGGGACAGCACACCCGCGCCCGAAGTGGCACCGGACGACTGGTCCATCGCGGTGGGCCTCAGCCTGGCCACCACCTGGTAGGGGCCGGGATCAGAAACCGCAGTGGGGGAACCGGCCTTGCATCTGCCGGCCAGCGGCGAGGCGCCAGCAAGGCGCCGGCCCGGCGCACCTGGAGGCGGGAGGACCCGATGGCGGAAGACGAACGTGCAAGACGCTCAGGCTGGCTCTGGCTCTGGCTGGCCCTCTTCGTGATCGCGATCCTGATCGTCATCCTGTGGGCATGGCCAGCTCGCCAGCCACCGGAGCCGGCAGCCGACGGGGTCAGCGCGATCAGCATGGAGCAGGGGCCGCCACGATCAGGCCCCGCCGCCGCCGGCTAGCTGATGTCCTCGATCTCGAACGAGAGCCGCCAGTCCTCGAGCTGCTCGGAGTCCGTGACCTCGTCACTGCCCTCGTCCCACGGGCTGTAGCGCCCGATCCACTTGGCCACCGGGCCGGTGAACTCCCGGCGATACTCCTCGAGCTGGTCGTTGGGAGACAGGATGTCGAGCTCCTCGCCAGAGGCCTCCAGGACCAGCGTATCATCGTCCGCGGCCTCACCCTCGAACAGCACCTTGTCGAGCCTCAATCGGTTCATGGACGGGTGGTCCGAAATCGAATAGTGGCCAGACTCGGGGATGCGGACTTCACGCTCCACACCTCTATCGGGTATCGAGGTCTTGAAGCGGAATACGAACTCGCCGTATTCGTCCAGGTCTTTGCGGTCGAGGATCTCGATGTAGCGCAGTATGATACGGATACGGGTAGGGGGCATGATCGGTTTTCCAGCCTCACGAGTTAGCAATGCGGGCGTCACCAGTAGCCCGTTGAATGACCGCACAACCTAATGTAGCGACGCCGAAAACCCGTCGTACTCGACCGCGGCTGACAGCCACGGTTCGGTGCTGAACGGGACTCCGGCATCACCTATTATAGCATGGTGGGGGTCAGCATCGACATTTCGCAAGGGGCAGCCGGTGGAGCGTGGCTCGACCGACCCGCCGCCCGGTTGTTGAGCCCGGCGGCGGCGCCTATCTTCCCATCTCTCTGTGCCTCCACCGACCAGCGCCGGACCGGGTGCCAATGGGACTGGACGGAGTCAGACAGGTATACGAGGATCTGGGCCACGCTGACCCGCTTTACGCGGTGCTCACCCGCCATGACCGCCGGGGCGGACGGTGGGACCCGGCCGAGTTCTTCGAGACCGGGCTTCAGGAGGTGGCCGGCCTGCTCGAGCACCTGGCGGCTCTGCCATGGAAACCGGGGCGGGAGACGGCCCTGGACTTCGGCTGCGGCGTCGGCCGCCTGACGCAGGCGCTGGCGGAGCACTACGATCAGGTGGTGGGTATAGACATCTCCCACACCATGATCGCCAACGCCAGGAGGTTCGACCGCCATCCCGGGCGGGTCCAGTACCTGGTGAACACTGGCGGTGACCTGCGGCTGCTGGGCGACGACCGCTTCGACCTGGTCTACAGCAGCATCACTCTCCAGCATATCCCGCCCGAATATCAGGCGTCCTACATTCAGGACTTCATCAGGGTCATCCGGCCGGGCGGACTGGCCGTGTTCCAGACCCGCAACGGACCACACATTGAGCCCGGGACCCTGCGGAGCCGGCTGTACACGCTGCGTCGCCGACACCTTCGTCGCATCTGGCGACGGCTCCGCGGCCGGCCGCTCTACGAGATGCACTTCATCGCACGATCCCGCGTCGAGGAGCTAGTCCAGAACAGTGGCGGGCGTCTGATCGATGTGACGGACCTGAGCCGTAGGCGGCGAGGCAAGAGCCTTCGATACTGTGTGACGAAATAGCCGGGTTTGCTGCGATGGGCCGGACCAGCGCAGAGCGCGAGGCGGGCTGCGACGGTACGGTTTCAGGAAGAAGACTCCGATTCCACGGTCACCCGTGGCGACCTCCCCCGCTCTGATACGACGGCTTCGTTCTGCACGGGCTGTCGCTTCGCCTTGCGCTGGTACATCCGACCATCGGCCCTGCTGACCAGCTCCCAGATGGAGCATGGCTCGTCAGGATCGTACAGCGCCATTCCCAGGGCCAGGGAGATCCGATAAGGTCGGTCGGTCGTGGCGTTTCGATCCGCCAGGGCTACCTGCAACCGCCTCTCGGGAAACGCTATGTCCCGCATGGAGGTGTCCAGGGCCACCACCACGAACTCATCGCCGCCCAGTCGGGCCACTATGTCGGACTCCCGGAACGACGAAGCCAGCAGATCGGCCACTTCGCGCAGGGCCTTGTCGCCCTCCGCGTGACCGTGGGTGTCGTTGATCGCTTTGAAATCATCGATGTCCGCGTACAGGATCGTCATGGTCCGCCGCCGCCGGCGGGCCAGCTTCATCTCCCTGATCATCTGCTCCTCGAAGCCCCGGCGGTTGAGGATACCCGTGAGCTGGTCCACCAGGGAGCGACGGTGCATCTCCATCAGGAGCCGGTGCCGTTCCAGCACGTAGCGGATCGAGCGCTCCAGGAGCGGTGGCCCTATCTTGCCCTTGACCAGGTAGTCCGCGGCACCCGCCTCCATGGCCTCCATATCGAGCTCGCGGCTGTCCTGACCAGTGAGGAAGATGATCGGAGTATGGAAAACCGCGGAGTCCAGCTCCCGCAGCAGCTCGATGCCATCACGGGCGCCGAGACGGTAGTCCATGAGGCAGACGCAGTAGCCCCCGGCCTGGAGCGCCTCCTTCCCGCTCTCGTAGTCCGATTCCCAGTCCAGCGAGACGTCCACGTAATCCAGGTCCCGGAGCAGGTCGCGCACCAGGACATAGTCGTCCTCATCGTCCTCGATGAGCAGGACACGAAGCGTGTTCGGCCTCATGAGCATTGATCTCCCCCGGGAGCCAGATCCACGATCTCGAACCAATAGGTGCCGAGGAGACGCATCACCGCTACCAGCCCCTCGAACGTCACCGGCTTCGAGATGAAGGAGTTCACCCCCAGGTCATAGCTGCGGATTATGTCTTCGTCAGCACGGGACGTGGTGAGGATGACCACCGGGATCCGTCGAAGCTCCGCGTCTTCCTTGATCTCCCGGAGCGCCTCCAGCCCCGTCATCCGCGGCATGTTGATGTCCAGGAGGATGAGCCCCGGTCTGGGCGAGGAGTCGGGAGCCCGGTAGGGGCCCCGGCGGTACAGGAAATCCAGCAGCTCCACACCGTCCTGTACGAAATGGATCGGGTTCGCCAGGCGAGACTCCTCCAGCGCGTCCTTCGCCAGCATCCGGTCCTCCTCGTCGTCCTCGGCGATGAGGATCGGGATCAGCGTGGTATGGGTGCTAGCCATTCCGCCTGCTCTCCTGCTCGAGGGGTAATGCCACGGTGAACGTCGCCCCGGCACCAGGACAGCCCACAGCCGTGATCGAGCCGCCATGAAGCGATACGATCCGGCGACACACACCCAACCCGATACCGGTTCCGTCGTAGCGGTCGCGCCCGTGAAGACGTTGGAACAACTCGAATATCCGTTCCGCGTACTCCGGCTCGAAGCCGATGCCATTGTCCTTGACCCTGATCCGGACCGAGACGGCGCCCCGACCCGCTGGCACGCTCCGACCCTGACGGTCCAGGTAATGAGCCTGGATGCTCACCCGGGGCGCGCCCTGGGCGGGCCCATACTTGAGGGCGTTCGAGATCAGGTTCTGGAACAGCTGACGCATCTGCACCGCGTCGGCCTGCAGCCGGGGCAGCGGACCCACATCCACCTGGCCGCCGGTAGCAGCCACCTGGCCCTCCAGGTCGACCAGGACCTCGGCCACCACATCGCCCAAGTCCACATCGGCCAGGTCTATGCCGCGGGATGATACGCGGGAATAGCTGAGCAGACGGTCGATCAGCGTCTGCATGCGCTCCGCCGCCGAGACCATCCGGCGAAGGTAGTCGGACCCTCGGTCGTCCAGATCGCCTTCCAGCATGCTGCCCAACCGATCACCGAAAGCCCTTATCTTGCGCAGCGGCTCCTGCATGTCGTGGGAGGCCACATACGCGAATTTCTCCAACTCCGCATTGGAACGCCGCAACGCCTCCGTCATCCGCTCGAGCTCGGTCTGGGCCTGCAACTGCTCGGTCACATCACGGATGATGCCCTGGTATTCCAGCCCGCCGTCCCGCGTCCGCCTGGCCGTAGAGGTGATCAGGCAGTCTCGTACGCTGCCGTCCTTGCGCCGCAGACGCGTCTGGAAATCACGAACCGCGCCTTTCTCGTTGATCGCCTCGAGGAAACGATCCCGGTCGCCTGGATCCACGTAGTGATCCCGCGCCCTGGCCGTCCGGAGATCTTCCACGCTGTATCCGAAGAGCTCACGGAAAGCAGGGTTCACTCGCAGAAGACGGCCATCCTCGCTGGACAAATAGATGGCGTCCATCGAGCCTTCGAAGAGGGCGTGATAACGCTCATCGTTCTCATCCACTAGGCCAGCTGTGCCGTTCGCGGAAAGCAGTTGGAGCCCGGGCGAAGCACTGGCTGAGTCCGCGTTCAGTGGCCGCTTCCGTGCCTTCATCAACACAATTCCCCCGTTGATAGTCGGGTCACTCAGCCGGCTCGCCGCAGCGCTACTCGCGTCCGGCATGGTTGGGAAGGTGGCGAGGCAACGGCCGTGCCTTGATCCTACGACCTGGCAACTAGTTCCGGCGCCACAAGTTAGGTCAGCGAGCCCGGCGAGCCCGGGCCTGGTGGGGCGGCACTTTCTGTCTGGTTACGAACTATTTTCCTACCGGATCGCCCGGTCGGAGGAGCCTCACCAGCATGACGGCCGCCAGCATGGCCATGAGCCCTGAGAAGACCTGGCTCAGCGTCATCCCAGCCAGGACCCGCTCCTCGTCCCGGAGGAACATGAGCCAGAAGCGGATGAATCCGTAGAGGCCGATGAACGACCAGGTGATGACGCCTGGCCGTGGTCCGGCCCGGGCGCCCATGCCCCAGAGCACGGCCGCCATGAACCAGTTCTTGGCCATCTCGTAGAGCTGGGTCGGGTGCCGGCATTCCTGGGGCGGGAAGGCGAGGTGCGGGTTCTGGGTGTAGTCGACGCAGAAGGGGCCGTCGTAGGGTACGCCGGGCATCTCCGCGTTGATGAAGTTGCCGATCCGGCCGAACCCCAGGGCGATGGCCACGGGCACGGCGATCCTGTCGGTGATGGAGTAGATGGTCAGGTCATGGCGCCGGGCGAAGAGGCCGATGCCCAGGATGGCGCCCACCAGTCCGCCGTGGAAAGAGAGGCCACCGCGCCAGACAGCGATCCACCTGAGCGGGTCGAAGCCGTAGTGCTCGAACTCGAAGACGAAGACGTGGAAGAAGCGGGCGCCCACGAGTACGCCGATGATGACGTAGAAGAGGAAGGCGTCCAGGTCGTCGACGCGCACCCTCTTCAGCTCCTTCCTGCGCACGGCCCGGGCCAACCAGACGTAGGTCAGGACGAAGCCCAGGATATAGGGCAAAGCGTACCAGCGGATGCCGAAGTCGCCGTGGATCCGGATCAGGAAGGGATCGAAGTCGTGGATGATGCGCTGAATGAGCACTAGACCCTCAAGCGACTGTGCCGGCGTAGCGGATCCCTTCCGGTGCGGGCGCGGAACTGGTGGACCTGGTACATGAACGCCTCGAGTCGCGTCCGGATATTGGTCTCCTTCTGGGCGTCGTACGGTATGTCGAGCCATGGCAGCTGGCCCAGGTCCCGGCGGATCCGCGGCGCCATCCCACCCACCACCATGCCGGGCATGCACGAGAAGGGTAGCACATTCAGGATCCCGTGCGCGCCCATGCGGCCGTAGTCGATGGCGCGGCCCATGCTGAGCACCGCCTCCGTGCCCAGGGTGGCGTCGTAGAAGGGTGTCACGGCCCGGACCACGAAGCCGCTGCCCGCCTCGTCGGGGCGCCGGAGTGCGTGCTCCACCACCCTTGCCAGGCGACGCTCCGCCAGCCACTGCCAGGCGCCTGTCAGGGCGCCTCGCGCCAGCGCCGGCCAGTCACCCGACGCCCGGGCCACCGCCCTCAACCGGTACGTGGAGAAATGCACGAACTCACCCATGCTCGACAGCAATACCTCGCCTCCCAACTCCTCGACCTGACGGACCAGGCCCCGATTTGCGTGCTCGTTCCACCGGACGTAGATCTCGCCCACGATTCCGACCAGCGGGCGGAGCTCGTCGGTTGTCCTGGGGATCCCGGTGAACCGTGGCACGGCGGAGCGTAACGCCCGGACGAGCCGGCCGCCACCCCCCTGCTCCACCGCCTCCATCACGTCACGAAGCCCCGCCTGATAAGCTTCTTCCGCCAGCGCCCGCTCTTGCGCGTAGGGGCGGGTCTCCAGGCGGAGCCGGTCCAGGAGGTCGACGGCGATGAGACCCTGCCAGGCCAGCTGGCGCAGTGGCCGGGGCCGGTGGCCGAAGCCGTGGAACGCGTTGGCGGCGCTGGGCGATATGAGCCGGACGTCGCCCAGCCCCCGCTCCTCCAGCAGGTCCCTGAGCAGCGCCGTGTAGTGACCGAAGCGGCACGGGCCGCACGAGCCGGGGAAGAAGAAGGCGCTGCGAGCCGGGTCGAAACCCGCGTCACGGGTCAGCTTGAGGATGTCGCCCAGGGCCAGGAAGGCCGGCAGGCACTCACGCCCGCCGCACGCCGCCAAACCCAGTGCCAGCGAGCGGTCATCGGTGGGCGGCAGGACGGCCGCGGGCATGCCGTGATGGCGCATGGCGGCGGCCATGGCGAAGGAGTGATCGCCCATGTGGGGGATGTACGTGGTCCGCTCCACGTCGGACCTTGCCTGTAGTGCGGGAACGGCTACTGCTGCCGAGTCGGCATCGGTCATGGCAGGCCTCTCAGCGGGCGCTCTCGAGGAACGCCTCGCAGCGGGTGAGCATCCCGGCGTCGGCGGTGTGGTCGTCCACCTCGAGCTGGAGGAACGGCTTGTCCCCCATCAGCCGGCGGAAGAAGCCGGTGAGGAACGAGTCGGGCCCGCAGTTGAAGTTGGTCAGGTAGATGGCGGTGAGGCGGGGGTCCCGGCGCACGATGCCGGCGGCGGCCAGGATGTCCTGCCCGCTGCGCCAGAACATGTTGTCGTAGCGGTCGGCCACCTGGCCGTAGGCATCCTCCAGGGGCAGGTAGTCCAGCGGCACGGGCAGGGTGCCCAGTCGTCGCAGCTTCAGGGGCAGGTCCAGGTTCGAGCCCAGGTCGTACGTGTTGTACAGCCTACCCACGACCACGATGGCCCGGTCATCCTCTCGAATCGACTCAATGACCTGGCGGCCCCGGTCCCGGACCCGCTGGTAGAACCGCTCTTGGGAGGCCCGGCCGACACGGGCGGCGGCCACGATGCGACGGGCGGAGACGCCCAGCACCGGCGCCAGCTTCTTGAGCTGGGTCCGCTGCTCGGGTACCCACGACATCTCCAGCGCCACGTTCAGCGGCGTCACCCCCCGCGCCCGCAGGTCCAGGTGCGCATCCACCATGTACGAGATGGCGGGCACGTAGGGGCAGTACTGCGCGTGGGCCTGGCCCGGTGCGATCCGCTCCCGGTTCACCACGCCGGGCATGAACACGTAGTCGACGCCCCGCCTGATCAGCCGGTCCACGTGGGCGTAGACCAGCTTCACCGGGAAGCAGGTCTCCACGGTGGCCATCTCCTGCGCCGTCCGCACCATCCCCGGGTTCGTCGGGTCCGACAGCACCACGTCCAGCCCCAGCTCCCGGAAGAAGGCCAGCCAGTAGGGGAACAGGTCGTAGAAGAGCAGGGTGCGCGGTATGCCCACGGTGCGGCCGGCGGGCGAGGCGCTCTCGTCGTAGCCGTCGAGCAGCAGGGACATCCGCTCGGCGAAGAGGTCGGGAATCCCCTGGCTCCGGTCCGCCCGGCTCCGGCCCGCCTCCTCGAACCGGTCGCAGCGGGCGCCGTAGAAGAGGGGCGGGTCGTCGCCCAGCTTGACCCGGCTCACCTGACACAGGTTCGGGCAGGCCACGCACTCGAAGACGGCGCTGGTGTACGCGCGTTGGGACAGGTCGAAACCGCGGAACGCGGTGGAGCCGCTGCCATCGGCCTTCGCTTCCCGGGCCAGGAAGGCGGCACCGATGGCGCCGGTCAGATCATGATGGGATGGAACGATGACCGGCCGGTCCAGGATCTGCTGGAACGCGGCCACCACGCTGCTGTTGGCCGCCACACCGCCCTGGAACAGGACCCGCTTACCGATGCTCCGCCCCGTGACCACGTTGTTGAGGTAGTTCTGGGCGATGGAGTACGCGAGCCCCGCCGCCAGGTCGTCCACCTGGCGGCCCTGCTGCTGGTGGTGGATCAGGTCCGACTCCATGAATACCGTGCACCGCTCGCCCAGGGCCACGGGCGCGGAGGCCGACAGGGCGAGACGGCTGAACTCGGCCCGGATGTCCACCTGCAACCGCTCGCCCTGCTCCTCCAGGAACGAGCCGGTGCCGGCGGCGCAGGCGTGGTTCATGTTGAAATCCACCACGGCGCCGCTGTGGATCCGGATGTACTTGCTGTCCTGGCCGCCGATCTCGATGACCGTCTCCACCTCGGGATCCGCCGCGATCGCCGCCCGGGCCTGGGCCGAGATCTCGTTGCGGACCACGTCGGCACCCACGAAATCCCCGGTCAGGTACCGGCCCGAGCCCGTGGCGCCCACGGCGCCGACCCGGACGCTGTCGCCCATCTCGTCGCCGATCTCGCGGAGCCCCCGGCGCACCGCCTCCAGCGGCCGGCCGGCGGTCAGCAGGTAGCGGCCGGCCACCAGCCGGTCCTGGTCATCCACCAGGGCCAGGCAGGTGCTGATGGAGCCCACGTCAATGCCCAGGCTCACTGTCCGGACACGGGTCCCGGAGGGCGACGACGTGGGTGGGCGACCGCCGTTCGTCGACCTGAGCCGGAGGGGCGAGAGGGTGGCCGTCTCCGTGGGGCCGGCACGGACCACGGCCTCCAGGGGGCCGAACCCGGCAAAGGGGCCCGCACCGTTCCCGGGCTCTCCCATGGCGACCAGAGCCGCGCCGATGGCCGGCATCAACCGGTGGTGCCGCGGCACGATGATCGTACCCTGCTCCAGACCCAGGACGTCCTCGAAGGCCCGGAGCACCGCGCGGTTCGCCGCCACACCGCCCTGGAACAGGACTTCCCGCTCCACGCGCCGACCACGGCCGATCACCGCCTTGAAGTTCCGCGCCAGGGCCAGGCACAGCCCCGCCAGGATATCCGGTAGCGGCGTGCCCTGCTGCTGGAGATGGATCATGTCCGACTTGGCGAAGACCGTGCACCGGCCCGCGATCCGCGCCGGGCTCTCCGACCGGAGCGCCACCTCCTCGAACTCGCCCTCGATGTCCAGCCCCAACCGCTCCGCCTGCTGGTCCAGGAACGACCCCGTGCCCGCCGCGCACAGCGCGTTCATGGCGAAGTCCAGCAGCCGCACCCCGCCCACGGCGCCGTCAGGCTCCAGCGCCAGCAGCTTGCTGTCCTGGCCCCCGATCTCGATCACCGTCTTGGCCCGGGGATGTAGCTCGCCCACCGCCCGCGTCTGGGCGATCAGCTCGTTCACGTGACGGACACCCAGCGGGTCGGCGATGGGGCCGCCGCCCGAGCCGGTGACGCCCACCGCCTCCACCGCCGGGTCACCCAGACCGCCCAAAACGTCCCGGACCGCGGACAGCAGGGTGGTGCGGGGACGACCGTGGGAACGGACATAGGCCTGGCCCAGGAGATCCCGGGATCGGGTCACCGCTACGACCTTCACCGTCGTGGAGCCGACGTCAATGCCCAGATGCAACGGTTCCACTGGCGTCTCCCCCGAGAAGGTGGCACTCAAAGCTGCAGTTCCAGACGCAGCAGCGTCAACGGTCTCGATTCGTGCTGAGCCGGTCCCCGCCAATGACCTCCGGCGGGAGGCTGGTGGGACCGCAATGGTCGTTCCAGCAGCTGCCCGGCGGGTACTCCCGGCCACGGCCGATCAACAGTTTCCGGGGTCGCTCGACGAATGGTCCACCACCAGGCGACCGAGACACGCGCCATGTCCCGTGCCGCAACGCGGCATCGTTGCACGACGGAACAGCGGCAGCAGCGGGGAGCGGGGCCCGCGCCCAGGCCCGCGCCAGCCAAACCATTGTGGATACCACGTTTACAATGGCGACAACGGCACCCGACGTCATCTGGCTCGACTCTTCCCATGATGGGCCGCCGGAACGCACCGCGAGTGCGCCGAGCGGATAGCTGGACCAGGAGGACCCGACAACAACAGGGCACCCGACAGCTCTCTCCCCTCTCCCCGGGGCGATAACGGCTCCGCCGCCCGCCACTCCCGCCCAGCAGTCACACAATCGAAAGAACCGTAGCAACAGCAGCTCCTTCCGAAACGGCACCCCGGCCGCGAGGCCGGTCCGCAAAGCCGCGGGTCTCCCCGATACGGGAGACAGCCGGGCTCCCGAAGAGGGCGATGCCGGGACCAACCGGCAAACCTATCTAAGGACGGGGGACGATCATGAAGAAGATTTCTATGGCAGCACTGGGCGCGTTGGTGGTTTTGGCGGCGTGCTCGGATGCAGATCCGCTGGGGCTGGTACCAGAGGCGGCGCTGCATTCGGATCACACCTGGCAGGCGGGTAGTGGCTCCGCCTGGCACGGGTATACGGCCCCCGACGTCGAGTATCACGTTGAGACCGGGCTCCTCTGCGCAACGTGGACAGACGGATACCTGTTCACGCGCGACGACGACCAGTACGAAAGTACCGACTTCTTCAGCTTCGACTTCTACGTCGAAGAGGACGAGGATTGGGTTTACCTGGACGATGTCCGGAATGAAGCAGGCACCGAGATAGGCTGCTACGACCTCACGGAATGGGAAGATGGGGAGTACCTGTTCCGCGTGAATGGTATGGCCAGGCACGGCACCGGCCAGACTACTACGACGCACCACACGGCAGACTGGGTGGGTACGATAGTCCTGGGCGAAACCCTTCGCTTCACGGTCCAGTTGCGCCACGCAAACGACCTCTTCGTGCACTACGACCTCAACCGGCAGCAAGCCGCCTGGGACGTCCAGTTCATCGTTCTGATCTGGGACGAGGATACTGAGGACTTCGAGAAGGTGGCCTCGTGCGCGGACCTGTCCTACACGTCTATCACCTCCAGGATGAAGTGGACTGTACCCGACGGTGGCGCTGAGAGCATCGGGATTCCGGTCGTGGACGAGGAGTGCGCGGACGTGAATGGCCAGGGCGTTGGCGCAGCCACATACAAGGTGAATTTTGCGAACCAAACCCAGGGCTTGGACAGCGAGGGTATCTTCGAGTTCAGTATCAGTGGATCCGTGAATGAGAATGACGTGACCTTTGAGACCTCAGCCCCAGGTGGCGGTAGCAACGGAGGTGGCGGGGGCGCAGCAGGCGGCCGACGATAGAGACCACCTGTCCAATCGAGCAATCGCGTGATCGGGATAGGGGCGACGTGGAGTCCGCGTCGCCCCATCGTTGCTCGTCCCGCCCCGCCTTCAGGGCCGGTACCTGATACCCAGGTCCAGGGCGGTGAACAGGGCGCTGTGGGTGTCGCCCTCGGAGTTCCGGGTCCGCGTCAGGCCGAGGTGGACCCCGGGCACCAGGTCGAGCCCGGGCAGCAGGTTCCAGGTCAGGCCGGCGGCCACTTCCAGGCCGAGGCGACCGGCGGCGGTTTCGCTGACTCGCCCCTGGGCCGCGGTCCAGCGCTGATCCAGGTCGTGCAGCAGGAGGCCCGCCCTCAGCCACGGCGTGAGCGGTCGGGCCAGCTGGAGCCGCGCGCCCACGCTCGGTCCCCGTGAGACGAAGGACATGTCGTAGCCGCGGCACCAGGCGTCGTCGCAACCGAAGGTCATGGCGGAATAGCCCATGTGAAGCCCCAGCTCCTCGGTCAGCCCCCAGGACAGGAGCACGGACCACGCGGGCCCCGGCACGGCCTGGAGGCCGGCACCGGTGGGCTGATAGGAACCGATGGCGCCACCGCCTCTGACCTCGATGCCGAAAGCGCCTGGCACCTGCCCCGACGCGGGCGCCGGCGCCAGGACGGTGCCGGCCCCGGCTGCCAGGACCAGGCCGATAGCGGTAGCCCGGAAGCTCGCCGACCGCCCGCTCATCGAGCGCCTGACCCTGGCCCCACTGGCCCTCACCGCCGCGCCCGCCCTCATCGCCGCTCGGGCCGTGCCTGGACGGACCGGACGCCGTCGGAGATCTGGAAGGTCAACCGCTCTTCCGGCACCGGCAGCTCTACCCGGCCGTGGCGGGCGAACGCCACCACGTCACCGGTCATCGCGTCCCGGACGACGACGAGTGGATAGCGATCCGGGTCCCAGGCCAGCTCCGTTGCGCCGGGCCGGTCACGGGCCCTGGAGAAGGAGGGGGCGCGTCCTGCCGCCAGGGCCCTGGCCTCGGCAGGCGCCGCGGCGAGATTGCCCTCGCGGGTACCTTCCCGCATACCGGGCCCTGTGACGCGGATCGTGTGCACCGCCTCGATTGCCGCCTGGTCCAGCGGCACCATTGCCGAGAACACCCTGGTATCGGCATGCCCGTGGGACAGTGCCATGGCGGGCACCGGGCGACGGAACAGCAATCGGCCCTCGGTGTCCCTCCCCTCCACCATCAGGTCGCCCTCGCCGCCGGGCGGTGTGGGCCTGGCCTCGTCGACGGCAATGGCGGGCTCCAGGGTGACGGCGCCATCCACGACGGACCCCCATACCAGCAGCCCGGGGCCGGCGGCGCGCTCGAAGCCCCAGCGCCGCCGGGACTCCTCGAGCTCGAGGCGGAAGTCCAGCACCCCCTCGAAGGTGTAGTCGCTGACCCAGTGGGGGTTGCAGTAGCCCATGAGGTCGAACATCTCCGGTCGCATGATCTCGCGCCGGGAATGGTCCAGCCCGTAGTGGCCAATGACGCCGCCTGAGTAGGGATAGTCCGGGTCCACATCGCCGGCACCGCACGCCGGGGCGTGCCAGCGTCCGAAGTTGTGGCCCAGCTCGTGGGCGAACACGCTGTAGGCCAGGGGTACGGGGTCGCCGGGGGCGAAGCCGAAGTCGTCCCAGCCGATGGCCACGGGGTAGCCCACATACCCGAGCCCGGCGTAGCCGCCATGCCGGCGCAGGACGCCGTAGTAGTAGCGGTCGTCGCCATCCAGCATCCGCAGCGCCCATATCTCCTGGATGACCGTGCGCCAGTCGGTCTGGCCGCTGGTAGTGGCCGCATCGGTGCTGAAGGCCGGCCTGACGTCTCGCTGGATCCCGGCGATGGGGAACACATCCTCCAGGAACTCGGTCCAGGCGGCGGCCGTGGCGGGCAGGACATGGCCCGTGCTGCCGAACCGGGTCTGATGGACGGGGACGAAGCGGATCTGGAAGTCCGGGACCCGCCGCACGTCCACTGACCGGTACCCGGTGGCCGGGAACCTGGTATGCGCTCCAGCCGCCAGCGGCAGCAGCCCATCGGGATCGACGCGCAGGGCGAAGGACAGCCCCGGCAGGATCCACTGGCCGGGGATGGGCACGTCCCAGGCATCCCGGAAGACGCCCTGGTCCACCTCACGGGGTATCGACCCGCCCCTGGTCAGCCCGACGCGGCGGCGGCCCACCTCGGACCCGTCCACGCGGAAGACCACCTCGACGTCGGGCTGGAAGAAGTTGACCGCGTCACCGGTGGCAAAGACCCGTAGCGTGGCCGGTCGGTCCGCCACCAGCGGGACCGTGCCGTCGAGGCGCTGCACCGCCTGGACGAGGTACGCGGCGGGAACCGCCACAGCCAGCGAGGACGGGTTCACCCGGACCGTTGCCCGCCCCTCCAGCTCCGCCAGCTCGACCATCGCCGTAGCCTGGCCGGGGGTCACGGCCAGAAAGCCGTTGGCCACGTCGAAGACTGACGGATCCGATGAAGCCCAGCTGAACTCGCCCCAGACCGGGATTCGGTCGAACTTGCGGCCGTCCTGATCCACCACGAACGGCCGCAGGTCCACCGGCTCGCCCGCCGTGACCGTCACCGTCTGATCCTCGAAGGAGATGGCCGTGGGTACCCGCTGGGAGGGGGTGATCAGATCGCCGCAGCCGGCCACCAATCCGGCCACCAACCCGGCCACCACCGGCATCCACACGGCTCGGAGCACGGCGCCCCGAGCACGGAGCAGCCGTCCGGGCGCCCTGGACCGGTCGGCTCGATGGCGGACGAGGGCACTAGACATCTAGCTCTACCTCTCGGAACGGTCTCGGCTCGAGCAGTCTCTACACGCCCCGGCCGCCGAAAGGTCCCGGGCCCCAGCCCGTGGCGTCACCCCCCGTCGTCAGCCGCCTGGCTGTCCGGGTGCGCCCCCCACTCCAGCGTCAGCTCCGCGGCATTCGTCTCGGCGACGGCGCCGTGCCTGCCGGGGTGACCTTTCAACCGCTCGCACCACACATCCTCTAGCAGCGGGTGCCGCGACCCACACGCCTGGGGCGGCGGCTCGCTGGCCTGCTCGGAAACGGCGCTGCCCGCTACCTCCGGCTCGACTGACATGTGCCCCCCTGCGGGTGAAGGTTCATCAGCTCGCTCCTCCTCGTCCCTCAGGCGCCGACAGCGCCAGGCCGACGGTGATCACCGGGCCTCGAAGTCATGGGACAGAAGGCCGGCGCCACCTGCTTCAGCGAGCCGTCGAGACGCGCGTCCGAACACTCTGGCGGCGTGCAGCAGGTAACACACACGCGCTTGATGGCACGCATCCCGAGTAGTTCGACATCCGGCGCCAGATATCCAGGCTTCACCGGCTCGTCCCGGAGGAGATCGGTGGTCAGATACTTCTTGTTGTCGTCAGGAAAGGCGGTGACCACCACCGCGTCCGCACCCAGCTCTTCCTGCACCTTCAGCGCACCGATGAAGTTGGCGCCCGAGGAGATGCCCACGCCCAGACCCAGCTCAGCGGCCAGCTTCTGCGCCATGATGATGGAGTCGCCGTCGTCGGCCCCCACGATCCCGTCCAGCTCGCCCAGCATCAGGATCGATGGGATGAACTCGTCCGTGAAGCCCTGGATCCGGTGCCTGCCCACCTTGTGGCCAGTGGACAGCGTGGGCGAGCTGGAGGGCTCCAGCGGATGCACCCTCACGGCCGGCTTCCGCTCCCGGAGATAACGGCCCACGCCCATCACCGTGCCGCCCGTGCCCACACCGGCCACGAAGGCGTCCGGCTCCAGGCCGCGGAACTGGAGCTGCCACCAGATCTCCGGCCCCGTGGTCAGGTAATGGGCCTCCACGTTGTCCGCGTTCGAGAACTGGCGAGGCAGGAAGACAGCATCACCCGAGGCGGCCAGCTCCTCGGTCATCCTGATGCTGCCCAGCGAGCCGCCTTCCTCCTTGCTTACCAGTTGGATCCGTGCTCCGAAACCCCTGAGGAGCGAGCGGCGCTCCTCGCTCATCCAGTCCGGCATGAAGATGACGACCTCGTGACCCAGGGCACGGCCCAGGGCGGCGAAGGAGATGCCCGTGCTGCCGCTGGTGGCCTCCGCGATCTTGTATCCCGGCCTCAGCCGGCCGTCCTCGAGGGCCCGCTTCAGCACGTGGAACGCCATCCGGTCCTTCATGCTGCCGGTCAGGTTCACCTGCTCGGCCTTGGCGTATATGACCCGCTCGGCCGACTGGTACCTGAACCGGACCTCCAGGAGAGGAGTGTTGCCGATCAGGCTGGACAGGTGCTCGATTTTGTTCCGTTGCATCACCGCAGCCCTCCGCCCAACGGCTGGATTCACGGTCACCTTCGCTGGCAGGCACCGTACCCAGGGGACATCCAGGCTACCGGCCTCCCTGAGACAGCCTGTCGTGGACAGGCTATCGGACCAAGCCCACAGGGGCAAGCCAGGGGCCGGCCCCCGGGCCGGGTGTCCCGGGCGCCCGGAGGGCAGGGCGGCCGCCGCCCGGTAGGCCGGACGTGGTCGCGTCGCTACGAGCCCCCTGCCGTCGCCAGCCGCGGCCCACCATCGCCAGTCAGGTCCAGCCCCGCCTCCTCGAGGACCGCCCGTACCTCCGGCCCGTCCAGTGTCTCACGGTCCAGCAACGCTTCAGCCAGCGCATCCAGAGCAGCCCGGTGGCCACCTAGGAGATGCTTCGCCGCTTCCAGCGACTGGGACAGCAGCCCCTCCACCGCCACCTCCATCCGCTCCTGCGCCCCGGCACTCGGCGGGAACGTCTCGTCCACGATCAGCAGTTTGCCCTCCGGGCCCATTCCGAGCCTCATGACCATGCGGCGAGCGATCCGGTTGGCGTGCGTCAGGTCACTCTCCGCGCCACTCGTCACACCGTCCTCGCCGACCAAGATCTCCTCCGCCGCGCGCCCGGCAAGCAGCTTCACCAGCTGACCGCGCAGGTAGCGACGGGAATGGAGCGCCACGTCGTCGGTCGGCTCGAAATGGGCCACCCCCAGGGACTGACCACGCGCCTGGATCGTCACCTTGTGGAGTCCGTCCTCCGGGCAGCAGACCAGTCCAGCTATCACGTGACCGGCCTCGTGGTACGCCACCAGCCGCCACTCGTCCTCCGAGACCGTGAAGCCCGGACGCTCGCGACCCAGGAGCAGCCGGTCCCGCGCCGCCTCCACGTCCAACCACGCTACCTCCGCCGCGCCTCGACGACCCGCCGCAATCGCCGACTCGTTCAGAAGGTTCTCCAGATCAGCACCGCTGGCACCAGGCAGGAGCCGGGCCAGGCGGCCCAGGTCCACGTCGGACGACAACGGCACCGACCGGACCGACGCGTGAAGACGAAGAATCGACTCCCGCTCCGGCGCGGTGGGCAACGACACCGAAACCAGACGATCGAACCGGCCAGGACGCGTCAGCGCCGGATCCAGGACGTCCGGCCGGTTCGTGGCACCAATCACCACAACCCCCGACCGGCTCGCAAATCCGTCCATCTCCACCAGGAGCTGGTTCAGACTCCGGTCATCCTCGTTGTGAGAAGTGTTACGACCACGCGTACCGCCCAACGCGTCGATCTCGTCGATGAAGATCACACCGCCACGACGACGCGCCTTCCGGAACGTGGACCGGATCCGGTGCGCACCCAGACCAACCACGAAACCAGTCACCGCCGAGCCGGATACCGAGTAGAAGGGGACCCCGGCCTCACCAGCCACCGCCCGCGCGATCAGCGTCTTGCCAGTGCCCGGCGGGCCAGATAGAAGCACGCCCCGAGGCGTCCGGGCACCCAGCCTCTCGTACGCGGCCGAGCTGCGCAGGAAGTCCACTACCTCGCGAACCTCGCGAACCACCTCGTCCGCACCAGCCACATGATCGAACGTCGTGGCACTCGTCGCCAACTCCGCTCCACCACCGTACTGATCCCGCAGCACCGGGCGGAACAGCACGAGCAGCACACCAGCAACTACCAGAATGATCAGCACGTTCCACAGAACCACCAGGTCCCGGGCAGCGGCCAGCTCCACCTCCACACCCGCGGACTCGGCACGACTCAGGAGCTCCCCGTCCATGCCCAGAGAAAACACAACGCGAAGAGGAGATCCGCCATCGCGTGGGTAAGCCGTGATCCGACGCTCCGGCTCCACTACGATCAACTCGATCTCCGAGCGGTCGATAGCACCCAGGAGACCAGTGTAACTGGCCTCCGCCGGAGAATCGGTCAGAAACACTCGCCAGACCACCACACCGGCCAGCAGAAGGACCAGTGACGCGGCAACCGCCCAGCCAACAGCATTTCGAGGAATTATGTCCTTCATCGTACCATTTCCTGTATACCCAGTAGCGCGGTCAGCGTCGACACCCTCCGGGCTGTACGAGACCTCGGCACCACTACACTTGCGCGCACTATGATCCGGCCCCTTCTACACACCACTCACCCCAAATGGTGCCCTCGCCGCGCAGCAGTACTGACGTGATTCGGCAGATATCGGACACTTTTGCATGCGGGACGGGCTGGCGTGTTGGGCGAGACGAGGCCATATTGAGCCGGCCCGCGTGCGAGGGCAGCGAGCGCGCACGCCCGGGAAGGGGGGCCCGGAAGAGTTCCCCCCATCTCTTGATGAACGTACGAGGTCTACGACATGGCCAATGGAATGATACGGGTCCCACCGCCGCGCAACGAGCCGATCCTGAGCTACGGCCCTGGCACGCCTGAGAAGGCCGAGCTGAAGGCCGAGCTGGACAGGATGCTTTCTGAACATATCGAGATTCCGCTGATCATCGGCGGCAAGGAAGTCCGCTCCGGGAAGACGGCGGAAGCGGTGTGTCCATTCGACCATGGGCATGTCCTTGCCACGTATCATCAGGCGGGTGAGGCAGAGGTGAAGCTGGCGGTCGAGGCTTCTCAGAAGGCGTGGGCCGAGTGGTCGGAGATGCCGTGGGAGCATCGTGCGGCGATCTTCCTGAAGGCAGCGGAGCTGATGGCGGGTCCAAGACGGGCCGCGGTCAACGCGTCGACGATGCTGAACCAGGCCAAGACGGTTCACCAGGCGGAGATCGACGCGGCGTGCGAGCTGATCGATTTTTATCGGTTCAACCCGCACTACATGCAGGAGATCTACGGGCAGCAGCCTGACAGCGCGCCCGGGATTTGGGACTACGCCGAGTACCGTGCCCTCGAGGGGTTCATCTTCGCGGTGACGCCGTTCAACTTCACCTCGATCGCCGGCAACCTGCCTACGGCGCCTGCGATGATGGGCAACACGGTGCTGTGGAAGCCGGCGTCGTCGGCGGTGTTCTCCGGCTACCAAATCATGAAGATCCTGGAGGAGGCCGGTGTACCTGCCGGTGTGATCAACTTCATACCTGGCCGTGGCGGTGCGGTGGGCAACCCGGTGCTGGCGAGCAGCGAATTCGCGGGTGTGCACTTCACGGGCTCGACGCCCGTCTTCCAGGGCATGTGGAAGACGATTGGCGAGAACATCGCCAGGTACAAGAGCTATCCGCGGATCGTGGGTGAGACGGGCGGCAAGGACTTCGTGTTCGCGCATGTCAGCGCGGAGATCGAGTCTCTGGTGACGGCGCTGGTTCGGGGCGCCTTCGAGTACCAGGGCCAGAAGTGCTCGGCGGCGTCGCGTGCGTACATCCCGAGCTCGATCTGGTCGGAAGTGAAGGACGGGCTGCTGGGCCAGGTGGGCGAGATCAAGATGGGCTCGGTGACGGACTTCCGGAACTTCTTCTCCGCGGTCATCGACCAGTCCGCCTTCAACGACCACAAGGGCTACATCGAGTACGCCAAGTCCTGCCCGAACTGCGAGATCATAGCCGGCGGCGGCTACGACGACAGCGAGGGCTACTACATCGAGCCCACCGTGGTCGTGACCACGGACCCGCGGTGCAAGATGATGGAGGAGGAGATCTTCGGTCCGGTCCTCACGGTGTACGTGTATGAGGACTCGAAGCTGGACGAGGCCCTGGAGCTGTGCGACACGACGAGCCCGTACGCTCTGACCGGCGCCATCTTCGCGCAGGACCGGGCGGCCATCGTCCACATGTCCAGCCGGCTGCGCCATGCGGCGGGCAACTACTACATCAACGACAAGCCCACCGGCGCGGTCGTGTCCCAGCAGCCGTTCGGCGGCGGCCGGGCCAGCGGCACCAACGACAAGGCGGGCAGCTACCTGAACCTGGTCCGCTGGGCGTCCATGCGCTCCATCAAGGAGACATTCGTCCCGCCGACTCACTTCGCGTACCCCTACATGGACGAGGAGTAGGACGCGGCAGCACGACCTCTGCGGGCGGGGAGCGGCGATGGCGGCTCCTCGCCCGCACTCTTTCCCCGCCGGAACGGCGGGCCACGACCCAGGGTATTGAGCGTGGAGCACCAGCGGCCGACTCTCCCCCGAGGCGGACCATGCGGCGACGCCCCGCTCTGACATCTTTCTTCCTGGCAGCCGCCGCTACGGCGCTGGCGGTGGGCTCCGGCGCACAGCCGGGTCCGGGTCATGAGCCTGTGGCGCGGCCGCTTCCATTCTTCTACGACCTGTACACCTTCCGCGGGACCGCCGACAGTACCATCGTCGTCGCATCATTCGCGGTGCCGGTGGGTAGTTTGCATCGGGAGAGGATCGCCGGAGACGTGCGCTACCGGTTCGACGTGACGCTGGCGCTGGCCGACACGGCGGATCGGAGCGTCTTCCGCACCGACGACTCGGTGTACGTGCGCCTGCCGCGCGCGCCTGCCAGGCGACACCTGCTCTCCACCCACGTTCAGGTGCAGGCCCCCCCGTCACACACGTTGAGCCAGTACGTGATCTTGACCGACGCCGCCACCCCTGGCGTGGGTCAACTCTACACCTCGCCGTTCCCCGTCCCCGACTACAGTGGCGACCAGCTGATGCTGAGCGACGTGGCGCTGAGCCAGCCCGGAGCGGAGCACGGCTGGCGCCACGGCGGCGCGACGCTCGCCCTCCTCCCCACGAGCGAGTTCCCCCACAGCGCCTTCGATGTGTACTACGAGATCTACAACCTGCCGGAAGGCCATCGGTACACGACGGAGATCGCCGTCAGCCGCGTCGCCGACGCCGATGGGCGGCCCGTGGACGACGACAGCGCGGTCCGGGTCCGCTACTCGGAGGAGTCGGACGCCTGCCCGGCGGGCACACTGGCGGAGCTGCGCTACGTGGACGCCGCCGTGAGCGATGGCCGTTACCGCATCGCCGTCACCATCACGGACCAGGAGTCGGGCCGAGCGGCCAGCCGGTCCCGGGAGTTCCAGGTCAGCGAGTGGACGCCCGGAGCGACGCTGGTGACCGCCCTGCCCCGCGGATCCAGAACCCGGGGCTCGACGGGCCAGTGAGCCTCCGTATCCTCAGCCTTCGCCGGGCGCCCTTCATCCCCTACTTGCGATGGGCGACCATCGGCCAGAGAATCCCGACGCGGTTGGACCACTACACTTCAGGCGAAAGGGTGAAGCGATGAAGCGGATCGCCATGCTGTTTCTGGTCGCATTGACCGGTGTCGGGTGCGCTGCGCAGCTCCAGCCGGACAGGGAGCTCAAGGTGCTCATATCCGTGGACATGGAAGGTATAGCGGGCGTGGTGACCGGCGAGGAGGTGAGGCGTAGCGGCCAGGACTACGAGCTGTTCCGCCGGATCATGACCCAGGAGACCAATGCCGCCGTGGAGGGCGCCCTGGCCGCTGGTGCCACGGAAATCGTGGTCCGTGATGCCCACGGCTCCGCCCGCAACATCCTCCCTGACATGTTGCACCCGCAAGCCAAGCTGCTCAGGGATTGGACTGGTGGTGCGCTCGGGATGATGGAGGGCATCGACGAGACGTTCGGCGCCGTCGTCTTCGTGGGCTATCACGCCAAGCCTGGAACACCGGACGCCATCCTCCAGCACACCATGAGCGGCGTCGTGGAGGACATCTCCATCAATGGCATATCCATGCCGGAATCAGGCATCAACGCCCTCATAGCGGGCCACTACGGCGTGCCCGTGGTGTTCGTGGCGGGTGACCAGGCCTGCATCGACGAGGTCCGGGAGCTGTTCGGCGACATCGAGACCGTGAGCGTCAAGCAGGGCATCGGCCACCCACGGTCGGCCGTGCTGAGCCTGCACCCGGACGAGTCGTCCCGACTCATCCGTGCCGGCGTGGAACGGGCGGTCCGGGCACGGCACGAGTACCAGCCGTACCACCTGGAGGCGCCATTCACCATGGTCCTCAAGCTCAGGAACCAGGACCTGGTGGATGCCGGCGAGTCCTACCCGGGCGTGACGCGGACCGGCGAGAGGGAGCTGACGTACACCAGCGACCAGATCATGGACGTGATCGAAGCGTTCACGCGCCTACGCTGACGAGGCGGTCGGCCTCGGGGCCGGGGATCCCGATGACGAACAGCGACCAGGTACTCGCCGGGGCCATACCTTCCGCCGCTGCCGTGGAGGACGCGCGGCGGCTGCTCCGGGACCAGCTACCCGAGACCCGGCAGATCGCGGCTCGGCGCCTCGGCTCCCACCTGGGCGTCCGGGTCCAGCTCAAGCTGGAGGCCGAGCTTCCCACGGGCTCCTTCAAGCCCAGAGGCGCCCTGTACGCGCTGGCCCGGCGGCTCCGGGGCGGGGCGGTCCGGGAGGTGGTGGCATCCAGCACCGGTAACCATGGAGCCGCGGTGGCCTGGGCGGCCCGCGCCCTTGGCGTTCCGGCCACCGTCTTCCTGCCCGAGCGGCCGAACCCGGTGAAGCGCCGGGCCATAGCCGAGCTGGGCGCCACGATCCGTGAGACGGGCCCCGACCTGGCGGCGGCGGCACGGGCCGCTCGTGAGCACTCGGCAGGCGACGAGGTCTACTACCTGGACGACGCCACCGACCCCGTCCTCCCGGCGGGGCCCGCCACCATCGCCGTGGAGATCCTGGAGCGGGCGCCGGAGACCCGGTCCCTGGTGGTCCCCATGGGGGACACGGCCCTGATACGCGGTGTGGGCGCCGTGGCGAAGAGGCACGATCGGGAGGTGGCCATCATCGGTGTGCAGGCGGAGCGGGCGCCGTCGTATTACCTGTCGTGGAAGAACGGCCGGCCCGTGGCGACGGCCACCTGCCACACCATCGCCGACGGCCTGGCAACCCGCACCCCGGTGGCGGAGAACGTGCAGGCCATACGCAGCCTGGTGGACGACGTGGTTCTGGTGAGCGAGGACGACCTCCTGGACGCCGTGGCGTGGCTGATCCTGGAGGAGCACGTCGTGGCCGAACCCTCCGGCGCGGCGGCCGTGGCGGCGGCGCTGGCCCTGGGCCGAAGCGCCCTGCCCGGGCCCGCCGTGCTCCTCGTCACCGGCGCCAACCTAAGTGAATCAGTACTCGCCGCTGTCGGGGCCACCAGACGACGTCGCCCGGGAATGGCGCCGGAGTGACCTCGAGCGGCACGGGACGGGACGGTACAGACGCCCGGGCTTCGTGCTGCCCGTCATCGCCGGAGAGATCCTCCGCCCGATCACGCCCCACCGTTGACGGCGGGCCTGTGGAAGCTGAGCTTGACGCCATGCGGTTCCATGTCCCACCGTCGGAGATCTGCGTGGTCATGCTCAGCGCCCTGGGCGATGCGGTGCACGTGCTGCCCGTGCTCAACGCGCTGAAGCGGGCGTGGCCGTCGTCGCGAATCACCTGGGTGGTCCAGCCGGTGCCATACCTCCTGGCGCGCGACCACCCAGCTCCGGACCGGCTCGTCGTCTTCCACCGCCGGAAGGGGCCCGGCGCCTGGCGTTCGTTCCTGGACGCGGGCCGCCAGCTGCGGGAGCGGAGGTTCGACCTGCTCATCGCCCTCCAGGTCTACGCCAAGGCGGGAGTCCTCACCGCCCTGGCCCGTGCGGACCTGAAGTTGGGCTTCGACCGGGCACGGGCCCGGGACCTGAACTGGCTGGTGACGAACGAGCGGATCGGCGCCCGCCCCGTCCAGCACGTGCAGGACCAGTACTTCGAGTTCCTCCAACACCTGGGCGTCGACCCGGAGCCGGTGGAGTGGCGGATCCCGATCCACGACGACGAGCGGGAGGCCCAGCGGCAGTTCTTCCAGGACCTGGACCGCCCCGCCTGCGGGGTAGTGGTGGGCACGAGCAAGCCGGAGAAGAACTGGGCACCGGAGCGCTACGCCCGCATGCTCGACGCGCTGGAGTCGGACTTCGGAATGCGACCGGTCCTGCTGGGGGGGCCGACCACGGTGGAGCGGGAGATGGCAGTCGACATCCTTGCCCGGACGGACGCGCGGGTGGTCGACATGCTGGGCGACGACATCCGTCGACTGGTCTGGCTCCTGGAGGGAGCGCCGCTGGTCATCAGCCCCGACACCGGACCCCTCCACCTGGCCCGGGCCCTGGATACACCGGTGGTGGGACTCTACGGCTACACCAACCCGAAGCGCTACGGCCCGTACCGCAAGTACCAGGAGCTGGTGGTTGACGGCTACGCCCGGAGCCCTGACGAGATCTATCCGGCCAGCATGGCATACCGGCCCGGAGGCATGAGTCGAGTCACGGTCGACGCGGTGCTGGAGAAGGTGGCCCTGGCCCGGAACCGGTACAGCTTACGCTGAGCGCCTACCCATCACTGAGAGCTGAGAGCCGTGGACCATGAGGTCGGAGACGATCGCGTAGCAGCGGCGACCAGCCGTTTCGGAACCTGAGCTGACTTGAAGTAAGACCTGTCCATTTTGGGGAGGGAGTGGGCAAACCTTCACCCTTTCTCCAATTCTCGCCTATTTTCGCATTCTCCGAATTCTGTTGCGTTCGGCTTGTTCTTGGTGTATGCTTACCCCAAGATGGGAAACGTATCCATGCCACGACTTGACCGCCCCAAGGGGATGGAGGCCGCGC
>SLCC01000004.1 GCA_007126035.1 Gemmatimonadota bacterium | reverse complement strand
GGTATGCGATGGTGCTGGCCGGTGGGCACGGGCTTCCGACGGCCGCTGCCGTCGTAGTCGCCCAACTCGGTCCGCTCCACCTCCAGGCCGATCAGACGCCCTTCCTTGTCCGCCAGTACCTTGTGTGGCGAGGCGAGGAAGATGAACTTGACGCCCTCCTCCTCCGCATCGCGCACTTCCTCGGGGATGGCGGGCATCTCGGTGCGCTGACGACGGTAGGCCACCGTGACGTCGGCGCCGAAGCGGAGCGCGGTGCGGGCGGCGTCGATGGCCGAGTTGCCACCGCCGACCACGACCACGCGCTTGCCCACGCCACCCTTCTCGCCCCGGTTCACCTGCTCGAGGAGCTCCAGGGAGCCGAGCACGCCAGGGTGGTCGATGCCGGGGATGTTCAGGCCGCCCGCCTCCCACGCGCCTGTCGCCATGAACACGGCGTCGTGGTGCTTGTCCAGCTCTTCCAGCGTCACGTGCTCACCGATGGGGGTGTTGCACACGAACTTGACGCCGAGCTTGCGGATCAGGTCGATCTCTTGGTCCAACACGTCCTTCGGCAGCCTGTACTCGGGCAGCGCGTAGCGGAGCATGCCGCCCGGCTCGGCCCGTGAATCGTAGACCAGGACCTCGTGGCCCAAGAGACCCAGGTAGAAGGCGGCCGTGAGGCCGGAGGGGCCGGAGCCAACCACGGCCACGCGCTTGCCGGTGGGCGGCAGCTGCCGCGCCAGCAGGCGCTCCGTCATCGTCTCCAGGTGATCCGAATCGAAGACCTGGTCGGCGATGTAGCGATGGACCTCCCGCATGGCCACGGGCGCGTCGATCCCGGCACGCCGGCACTGGTTCTGACACGGGTGCTGGCAGACCCGGCCCGTGCTGGCCGGCAGCGGGTTGTCCATTATGACCGACTCGAACGCCTCGTCCAGCCGGCCCTCCTTGACCAGCTGGAGGAAGCGAGGGATCTGCATGTGCAGCGGGCAGCTGTTCTCGCACGGGGCCAGGAACATCTCATCGCAGGACCCGGCTCCGCACCGGCCGCCCAGGACGTGCTCCTCGTACTCACCCATGAAGTAGTCCAGAGTGGTTAGCACCGGGTTCGGCGCCGACTGGCCCAGCCCGCACAGCGACGTGTCGCGGATCATCTCGGACAGCGAGCGGAGCCGATCAAGGTCGGCCATGCTCGCCCGGCCCTGGGTCACGTCGTTCAGCATGCGGAGCATCTGATCCAGCCCCGCACGGCAGGGGATGCACTTGCCGCACGACTCGCCGTGGGTGAACTCGACGAAGTAGCGGGCCACGTCCACCATGCAGTTGTCCTCGTCCATCACCACGATGCCGCCAGAGCCCATGATGGCGCCCAGCGCGGCCAGCGACTCGTAGTCCAGCGTGGCGTTGAAGCCCTCGCTGGAAATGCAGCCGCCCGACGGGCCGCCGGTCTGGACAGCCTTGACCTTACGGCTCGTGCCCGTACCGCCGCCGATGTTGTAGACCAGATGCTTCAGCGGAGTGCCCAGAGGCAGCTCCACCAGCCCCGTGTTCTTCACCTTCCCCACCAGCGAGAAGACCTTCGTACCCGTGCTCTCAGCCGTGCCCAGCTTGCTGAACCACTCGCCGCCCTTCTCCACGATGACCGGTACGTTGTACCACGTCTCCACGTTGTTGATGTTCGTGGGCAGCCCGTAGAGGCCCTTCTCCGCCGGGTACGGCGGCCGGGGCCGAGGCCGACCAGCCTCGCCCTCCAGGGACGCGATGAGGGCCGTCTCCTCACCGCAGACGAAGGCGCCCGCGCCTTCCACCAGGTGCAGGTCGAACCGGAAGCTCGTGCCCAGGATGTCGTCACCCAGGAAGCCGCACTGCCGTGCCTGCTCGATGGCCAGCTGCAGCCTGTGGACTGCCAACGGGTATTCCGCACGGACGTAGACCACGCCCTCCGTGGCGCCCATGGCGTACGCGCCCAGGATCATCCCCTCGATCAGCGCATGAGGGTCGCTCTCGATCTCGTTCCGGTTCATGTAGGCGCCGGGGTCACCCTCGTCGGCGTTGCAGATGATGAACTTCGGCTCGTCCTGAGCCCGACGCATGTAGTCCCACTTCGTCGCCGCCAGATAGCCGGCGCCGCCACGGCCCCGCAGGCGTGCGCGGCGGACTTCGTCGATCACCTGCTCGGGCCGCATCTCGCCCAGGGCCTTGAACAGCGCCTGGTACCCGCCGACAGCGACGTACTCCTCGATGTCCTCCGGGTTGATCATCCCGCAGTTGCGCAGCACCAGCTTCTGCTGGCCCTTGTAGTAGTCGACCTCGTTCCACAGGGGCACGTCGCTGTAATCACGGCCGTACGTGATCTTACCGGTGTGGTGATCCCACTCCTCGATCTTGCACAGGGCGCCGGTCGTGCTCGTGCGGTCGTAGGCTATGTCCTCAACCACCTTCCGGATCCGGTCCTCCGTCATCTCGTGCAGCACCATGAGAGGCCGGCCTGGCAACGATACGCCCACCATGGGCTCCGCCGCGCAGAAGCCGAAGCAGCCCACCGGCGTCAGCACCATGTCCACACCCTTGCGGTCCGCCAGGCTGGCAAACGCCTGGTGGACGCCCTCGGCACCGTTGCCCACACCGCAGGTGCCCATACCCACCGTCACACGAGGCTTGCCGGGGAGAATCTTGGCCAGACCACGGTCCCGCAGGTGGCTGAACGCCTTCAGATCCGTCACCCTCGTCAGATCCGTAACCTTCATCACCTTCAGCTCCCTTCCTCGGGCAGCCCGTTCAGAACCTGCTTGAGCTCCCGGTCATCGATGTGGCCGTAGATGTCCCCGTCCACCTCCACCACAGGAGCCAGTGCGCACTGGCCGATGCACGCCACGGTGCGGACGGTCAACCGCATGTCCCGCGTGGTCATGGCAGCCTTATCGGTGGCCCCGGGAGGGAAGTCCAGTGACGTAGTCAGCTTGTCCAGCAGCTCTTTGGACCCCCGGGTGTGGCAGGCCGTGCCCCGGCAAATCGCAACCGTATGACGGCCTTGTGGCTCGAGATTGAAGAATGAGTAGAAAGTGGCTACGCTCTGGATCTGCGACAGCGGAATGCCCATGCTCCGAGCAACATAGTCGAGCATGGGCTTGGGTAGATGCTTCGAGGGCTCGCTCTCCTGGGCCTTCTCCAGGATCGTAAGCAGCGCACCAGAACGGCCGTTCTCGCTGGCTATTACCTGGTCCAGTTGATCGCGGGTCTCCGCGCTCAAAACCGGTGTAGGATGCGACATCGGCGACTCCTGGCCCTTACAGGGTGCAGCTCCGCAACCCCGGTCGAGCCGGCTGTTCCGCGCACTCCCGCTCCTGCCGCGGTGGCGCGGAAAGGGATCTCTAAGACCGCTCTCTCTGTCTGGATCCCCGCCGATTGTCTCTGCCTGCCCGGCCCACCGGGCCAGGCTAATATCGTCATCCTCGGGACGTGGGGATCAGCCGCCCAGAGAACCGGTTTGCCAACTTGTCACTACAGCTCCATTCCCATGGAGTGCCATAAGTTTACAGCGGTCAACCATGTTCCACAAGGCGGGGATGAGGAGAGCATGACACGGTGGGCTCGGGCGTGTCTGAGGAGGCGGCCCCCTAGTGGATTCGGTGGCCGGCGGTCACTCGCAGCGCGCACCGGATGCGCAGACGGCGCTGAACGTGACATCCACCGCGACTTCCAGGCTCACGTCGGGCTCCATGGGCGGCGTGCCGTGAGCCGTGAACGTGAGGGTCCCCTCGAGGAGGTCCGGGCTCGAGGTGGTGATGTCCAGTTCGCCGGAGTGGGAGACGAAGGAGATGGTACCGTCGAAGGTGTCCCGTACGTAGAGTGCGAAGAACCCATCGTCCTCGAGGTCGCCGACCTCGTAGAACCCCACCTCGGGGCGCACATCGTCGGGGTTCCCGAGCCCGATCATGTGGTAGATCTCCACTGGGGCCAGGCTGATGGTGAAGCCTTGCCCCGGAGTGATCCCGAACCGGGCGGAGCCGGACAGTTCGTCTTCGAAGTCTCCGCTGATGAAGGCTTCGAAGGAGCCATCCAGGACCGGCCCGGTGGTCCGATCGAGGCATGCTGTGAGCGTCAGGACCGCCAGCAGCGGCCATGCCAGATATCTCATGCCATCCTTCCGAGCAGTAAAGGCCTGGTCGGATGGTAGCGGTTCTCTTGCTGTTCCCGCCAGGTCAGGCCACCAGCTTGCCCTTCATGGCGTCACATGCGTCAGCGCAGTGGCGGCATGCCTCTGCGCAGATCCGGCAGTGCTCCATGGTGTCGGCGTGGGACTCGCATTCCTCAGCGCAGGCTCGGCACGCGGCGGCGCAGGCGTCGAGCTGCGCTCTCAAGAGGCCCTGGTCCTGTGGTCCGGGTCGGGCGATGAGCTTAGCGGTCACCGAGCAGATCTCGGCGCAGTCCAGGTTGAGCCTGATGCACTTCCTGAGGGCTGCGGGGTCGCTGTCCTCGAGGCAGGCGTCGGCGCAGGTGGAGCAGGTGTAGGTGCATTCCGCCGCTGCCTTGACCAGGGCGAACGCTTCGTCGCCTGCGTCGCTGGCGGGGGCGGGGTGGTGGTGGAACATCTGGCGTACGCGGTCCATGGCTCGATCCCGGTTGTGGTGAACTTGGTTAGCCGGTGTCGGTGGGGCGGTGCTGCAACGGCCAGGCCAGCACGGTTCGTGGCCAGCGTGGGTTGTTCCAGCACGGTTCGTGGTGGGGCGTCCCGTGGCCACTCACCGGATGCCCAGGTACCAGGTTGCTATGGAGAAATAGACCAGTACTCCCGAGATGTCGGCGATGGAGGTGATGAGGGGAGCGCTGGCGGCTGCGGGGTCGCGCCCGACCCTGGTCAGGATGAAGGGCAGGGACATCCCCACGATGCTGCCCCACAGCACGATGATGGTCATGGTAGCGGCCACGACCACCAGGACCTCCGGCGCCCGGTAGAGGGCGATGGCTGATACGCCGACGGCCATGGTTGCGCCCAGGAGCAGGGCCACGCCCAACTCCTTGCCCAGTAGTCTGAACCAGTCCTTGCTCCGGACGTCGCCGGTGGCCAGCGCCCGGACCATGAGGGTCGCTGACTGGGAGCCCGCGTTCCCGCCGCTGTCGATGAGGAGTGGAAGGAAGAATACCAGGGCGACGACGGCTTCGATGGTGTCTTCGAAGGCGGCGATGGCCTCACCGGAGAAGATGTTGATGAAGACCAGGACCATGAGCCAGCCCACGCGCCGCTGGTAGAGGAAGCGGATGCTGGCGTCGCGGATGCTGATCCGTATGGGCCCGACCGAGGCAACCTTGTGGAAGTCTTCGGTGGCCTCGGCCTCGGCCACGTCCAGGAGGTCGTCCACGGTAACGATCCCCACGAGCACGCCGTCGGAGTCGATGGCGGGCAGGGCGGTCTGGTCGTACTTGCGGATGATCCGGACCGCCTCCTCCCGGTCGGCGGCGGCGTGGACGCTGGCGAAGGTGTGGTCCATGACATCGCCTACGGTGGCGTTGGGCGGGGCCAGGATGATGCGCCTCAGCTCTATGTCGTCCAGCAGGTGCCAGTCGTCGTCGATCACGTAGATGCGGTTGACGGTCTCGCTGTCCTTGCCGTGCATGCGGACGTGCTGCAGGGCATCCGCGATGGTCCAGCCGGGATGGATGGCCACGTAGTCGGGCGTCATGAGGCGGCCCACGCTGTCCTCGGGGTAGCCCAGGAGCCAGCGGGTCTCCTTCAGGTCCTCGGTGCCCAGCAGGTTGAGCAGCCGCTGGGTGGCCTTGCCGGGCAGCTCCTCCAGGAGGTGGGTACGGTCGTCCGGTGGCAGGTTCTCCAGGACGTGTCGGGTCTCCTCGTCCGTCAGGTCGCGGAGCAGGGAGTCCTGCTGCTCGACGCTCATGTGGCTGAAGGCCCCGGCGGCCAGCCTCCGGGGGAGCGAGCGGAAGAAGAGCACGCGGTCTGGCTTGTCCATGTGGAGGAGCAGGTCCGCAACCTCGGGCGGTGGCCAGTCGGAGACGGCGTCCCTGAGCACGTCCCACTGACCATGCTCGATGAGGTTCAGGATCTCGGGGCGGACCAGGTTCGAGATCGGTGTCTCGAAGGGGTTCGTGCTGTCATCTGTCATGACGGGCTCCCATTCTCGTGCATCTCTCAGGTCCGGGAGCATGGGCACGGCCTGTGCCGCGGTGTCGGGACGGCATAGCAAGCGTCCGACGCCCGAGCCCCGGCCTCGACCCCTCGAACCCCGAACCGCACCGCCGAGCGGCGAGCCGCGAGCCGCGAGCCGCGCAATCGGACTGCCCGGGCTCGTCTCGGGCTCCGCTGCTCAGAGGGGTGTCGCTTGTGACCTTGCGGCCGCCGCAGTAGCTTGCCCGCCCGTTGGTGTGGCTCGTGTGGCCACCAATTCCCCCGGCGTGCCCGGCGCTTTCCTGATGGCTGGGGTCGATCAGGCGTAGTCCAGGCACGGGACGAAGGGGATTCACGCGACCGATGGAGGTTAGTGGACCATGGCCAGGGAAAGCCGCCGCCGTTCATGGGCCGAGCCGTTCAAGATAAAGGTCGTCGAGCCCGTGCGTATGACGACGCGCGAGGACCGACGCCGCGCTCTGGACGAAGCCGGCTGGAACACGTTCCTGCTCCGGAGCCGGGAAGTCTACATCGACCTGTTGACGGACAGTGGCACCAGCGCCATGTCGGACCGGCAGTGGGCGGGCATGATGATCGGCGACGAGGCGTACGCGGGCAGCGAGAACTTCTACCACCTGGAGCAGACGATCCAGGAGGTGTATGGCTACCCGTTGGTGGTACCCACGCACCAGGGCCGTGGCGCCGAGCACATCATCTCCAAGGTCCTGATCCAGCCGGGCGACGTGGTGCCGGGGAACATGTACTTCACCACCACGCGGCTGCACCAGGAGCTGGCGGGCGGCACCTTCGCCGACGTGATCATAGACGAGGCCCATGATCCATCGAGCGAGCACCCGTTCAAGGGCGACGTGGATCTGAACAAGGTCGAGCAGCTGATCGCCAAGCACGGCGCTGACAGGATCCCGTACCTGAGCCTGGGCGTGACTGTCAACATGGCGGGCGGGCAGCCCGTGAGCTTGGCCAACATCAAGGAGCTCCACGGCCTGTGCAGCGAGCACGGCATCCCCATCTACCTGGACAAGACGCGGGTGGCGGAGAACGCCTACTTCATCCGGGACCGGGAGGAGGGCTACGCGGACAAGAGCATAGCCGATATCGTCCACGAGATCTGCTCCTATACCGAGGGCGCGTGGATGAGCGGGAAGAAGGACGCGCTGGTCAACATCGGCGGCTACCTGGCCCTCCGGGACCAGAAGGTCTTCGAGGAGGCCAGCAACATGGTGGTGGTCTACGAGGGGCTCCACACCTACGGCGGCCTGGCCGGCCGTGACATGGAGGCCATGGCCATCGGCATCCGGGAGTCGGTGGAATACGATCACATCAGCGCCCGGGTCCGCCAGGTCATCTATCTCGGTGAGAAGATCGCGTCCGAGGGTGTGCCCATCGTCAAGCCGGTGGGCGGGCATGCCGTCTTCCTGGACGCCCGGGCCTTCCTGCCCCACGTCGACCAGGACGACTACCCGGCGCAGCGGCTGGCGGCGGAGATCTACCTGGAGTCCGGCGTTCGGACCATGGAGCGGGGCAACGTCTCGTCCGGCCGGAACCCGCAGACCGGTGAGAACTTCCGGCCCAAGCTGGAGCTGGTCAGGATCACCATTCCCAGGCGAGTCTACACCCAGTCCCACATGGACGTAGTGGCGGAGACCATCTGGGAGACCTGGGACCGGCGGAGCGAGATCAAGGGGCTGGACATGGTCTTCGAGCCCACCTACCTGCGCTTCTTCCAGGCCCGGTTCCGGCCGCAGGAATAGGGCGGCCTTGCCAGTACCTCGATGGTAGGAGGTCCGGCAGCTTCGGGCGCAAGGGCGGCGGTGGGCCCGGGGAGTGAGGCATGGAACTGGCAAGCCTCGTCTCCCGGGCCGATCCGCGACCTCGCCTCACCCCGCGGATCGCCCCCTGGTATTGCGCTATGGTCATTACGCGTAGGGAGCTCAGCCTCCGATTCCGTGGCCTGCCGCTCACGCTTCTCGCTGCCGTGGTCCTCACCGCCGGATGCGACGAGGCACAGTTCGTAGGTCCCGATCCGTGGCCCGAGGACGTCCTCCTGGACGGGTTCTGGGAGGGCGTCATCACCGACGGCCGATTCGAGATGACCCTCACCCACGCACCGGACGATCGGCTCGTCACCGGCGTGGGGGCGTGGATCCCCAGGGCGGGCAGCCGGGCCTTCCGCGTGGAGGGCGTGGTCACGGAGGAGACGGGCATCGTCACCTTCCTGCTGGAGATGTCTCCGTCCGGGCCCACCCACGGCCTGGCCCCTGTCCTGGTCCAGTACCGGGCTCGCCTCAGGGGGCCCAACGAACTCCGTGGCCGGCTGAACGGCGGTGGCTTCGACGACACGGTGCTGGTGCTCCGCCGGACCCGGGCCCCCCGCATAATCTGAGGCGGCGGCCCCCCGTAACCGTCGGGCAGCAGCCGGTACGCGCCTTGCCGTGGTGGCGCCGCCCATGAGCACGGAGAGCCTGATCCAGCCGCAGGTCCTGCGGGAGACCGCCTGGCACACGCTGCCCGGTGAGGAGGTGGTGGAGCGTCTGGCGGTGGACCCGGGCCAGGGCCTCACCGACGATGAGGTCGAGGAACGCCTCGAGCTGTATGGTCCCAACGTCATCGAGTCTGGCGAGGTGGACCCGTGGTGGAAGATTCTGGTCCGCCAGTTCCTGGACCCACTCATCTACATCCTCATCGCCGCCGGCCTGATCATGCTGGTGTTCGAGGACTACGTGGACGCGGCGGTGATCCTGGCGGTCGTCGTGCTGAACGGTGCCATTGGCTTCATCCAGGAGCTGCGGGCCCGTAACGCTATCACGGCGCTGGCACAGATGAGCGCTCCCCGCGCTCAGGTGATCAGGGGTGGAGCCCGGGTCGAGCTGGCCACGGACGACGTCGTGCCCGGCGATGTCGTCCGGCTTTCCTCCGGCTCCCGGGTCCCTGCGGACATCCGGCTGCTGAAGGTCCGGGACCTCCGGGTGGACGAGTCGGCGCTGACGGGCGAGTCGGAGGCGGTGCGGAAGCGCAATGAGGCGGTGGAGGACGAGCGGGCGGTCCCGGGCGATCAGCTCAGCATGGTCTTCGCCGGCACCAATGTGACCAGGGGCCGGGGCCTGGGCCTGGTGGTGCAGACGGGCGAGCATAGCCAACTGGGCCGGATCGCGAGGCGGACCCGTGAGGTGGGCAAGGTCCGGACGCCCATTCAGGAGAAGATGGACCGGCTGGGCAAACTCATCGGGCTGGGCATCCTGATCCTGGCCGCCCTGGTGGCCGTGGTGGGCGTGCTCCGGGGCATGACCGCCCATGAGATCGTCCAGACCGTGGTGGCGCTGGCCGTGGGCGCCGTGCCCGAGGCGCTGCCCGTGGTGCTCACGGTGGCCCTGGCGGTGGGTGTCCGCCGCATGGCCGCGCGCAACGCCATCATCCGGAACCTCCCGTCGGTGGAGACGCTGGGCTCGACCACCGTGATCGGATCGGACAAGACCGGCACCCTGACCAGCAACCAGATGACGGTCCGGGCCATCTGGTCGGGCGGCCGGGTCTACCGGGTCACCGGCAGCGGCTACGCCACCACCGGGGAGATCGAGCCGGCGCGCGACGACGTCGCCCTGCACCGGACCCTGCTCACCGGTGTGCTGGCCAGTGAGACGACCGACCTCCCGGCCGAGGGCGAGGACCCTCGTGGCGACCCCACGGAGCTGGCCGTGCTCGTCGCCGGCGTGAAGGGCGGCCTGGACCTGGCGGCGACGTGGCGTGGGCACGAGCAGCTGGACATGATCCCGTTCGAGTCGGAACGGCGCTACATGGCCACGCTGAACCGGACGGACGACGGCCCGTGCGTGTTCGTGAAGGGTGCGCCGGAGTCGGTGGTCGACCGATGTGAGCGGTGCCTCGGGCCGGATGGCCAGGAGCACGAGCTGGACCCCGAAGCTCTGAAGGCTGCGGCCCACGACCTGGCGGAGGAAGGCTACCGTGTTTTGGGTATGGCCTACCGCTACGTGGATGGAGAGCGGTTCGATGGCGACGACGTGGGGACGGGCCTGGTCTTCGCCGGGTTCCAGGGCATGGAAGACCCGCCCCGCCCGGAGGCCAGGGACGCGGTACGGGCGGCGCAGGAGGCGGGGATCCGGGTGATCATGCTGACCGGCGACCACGCGGACACGGCGCGCGCCATCGGCCGCCAGTTGGGCCTGACCAGTAATGGCGGCCAGGCGCGGGAGGGCCGTGAGCTGGAGGACCTGACGGACCAGGACCTGGGAGACCTGATCAGCGAGGTGAACGTCTTCGCCCGTGTCTCCCCGGAGCACAAGCTCCGGCTGGTGGAGCGGTTGAAGGACCAGGGCCACATAGTGGCCGTCACAGGCGACGGCGTGAACGATGCGCCGGCCCTGCGAGCCGCACACCTGGGCGTGGCCATGGGTAAGGCCGGGACCGACGTGGCACGGGAAGCGTCGGACATGGTCCTTACCGACGACAATTTCGCCAGCATCACCGCCGCCGTGGAGGAAGGGCGGCTCGTCTTCGCCAACATACGCAAGGTCACCTACTTCCTGCTGTCCACCGGCCTGGCG
Organism: Gemmatimonadota bacterium; assembly: GCA_007126035.1. Taxonomy (GTDB): domain Bacteria; phylum Gemmatimonadota; class Gemmatimonadetes; order Longimicrobiales; family RSA9; genus SLCC01. The sequence continues at coordinate 2,162 of SLCC01000004.1, read as the reverse complement.
CTGGTCTTCACCATCCTGTTCTCGCTGTTCGCCGGCTGGCCCCTGCCCTACGTGGCGGTGCAGGTCCTGTGGATCAACCTGGTGACCAACGGGCTCCAGGACGTGGCGCTCGCCTTCGAGAAGGCGGAGCCGGGGCTCCTGGACCAGCCGCCGCGGCATCCGGGGGAGGGCGTGATCAACCAGAAAGTGCTCTACCGGCTGGTCCTGGTGGCGACCCTCATCACCGTCCTCACCATGGGCGTCTTCTACTGGATGCTCCAGGGCGGAGCGAGCCTGGCCGAGGCCCGCAGCGTGGCCATGACGCAGATGGTCATGTTCCAGTTCTTCCACGTCTTCAACAGCCGGTCACTTCGACGCTCCATCTTCCAGGTGCCGCTCACCGCCAACCCGTTCCTGGCCGTCAGCATCACCCTGGCGCTCGGCGCCCAGCTGGCCGTCCTGCACCTGCCGTTCATGCAGGCCATCTTCAACACCATGCCCCTCACCCTGGACCAGTGGGGCATGGTCATCGCCGTGGGCGCTCTGATCGTGGTAGCCGCCGAGATCGATAAGGTCTACCTGCGCTGGCGCGATCGGCAGGCCCGGGCGGAGCGGGCGGGAGCGGGCAGCGCGAGTTGACGTGCAGGTCTTGGTGGCGAGCGTCGAGCTCCCGAGCTACTACCGCCCCGCCAGCACCCGGCCTCCGGGTGCCGGGCTTCGGAGGGTTGCCGGCCGATGGCGGGATGGCGGGCGCTCGACTCGATCTCCGAACTCCGACCGCCCCGCCACCTCTCCACCTCCGGTCCGCGGCGCGGCTCGATCTTCTCGGCGCGGCTCGATCTTCTCGGCGCGGCTCGATCTTCTCGGCGCGGCTCGATCTTCTCGGCGCATCGTCACCCTGTGCGCGGGCCTCGTGCGTGTGCGAGATCAGCGTGCGGCCGTTCCGGGTCATGGGTCACGGGCGAGGCACGGTTCCACGCATGAGGCACGGTCACGGTCCACGCGCCAGGCACGCGTCTCCACGCCGCCAGGCACGCGCACGAGGCTCGCGGGAACCGGCCGACGGGAGCCGCAAGATCAGCGGCGATAGCTGACCCGAAGAGGCTGTCAGACAAACTGCCCGGCGCTTCCATCCTCGCCCAGCCCGCGAACCTCGCCAGCCGCACATGGCCGGACCGGTGTCAATGCCGGGCCGCTGCACGGCTATTCGTCCTGCTCCGGGGGCGGCGGCAACCTTCCAACGGCCTGACACGAATGGCGCGAAGAGGTCGGAGGCAACGGAGTGGGCTGCCCGACGAGACAGGCTCGGGCAGGAAAAGGCAGGTGGTGGGCTGATCCGCGGCGAGGTCGACCGATGATACCGACGATAACGCAACACGGTTCGCTTTGGCCGGGCCTCCTTTCGCAGTTGTCCTCCCAGGGCGAGGACAACCGTGCACCGTGCCGTTCCGGCGGCAGGAGTATTCCGGGTTGTCACCGGATACCGGGGTCAATGCAACACGGGTCGGGAGCCGACGACTTCCGTGGTGAGTTGTCACCGCTCCCGCCCCTGCGGCGCGCTCCCCGGAGCGGCATTCAACAGTCGCTTCCGCTACCTGCAACTGCTGGGAGAAGGCCCGGGAATCGGTTGCTCCAATGCCTTTTCATGCACCCTGGAGAAGCAGGCGTGGCTCCACCGGCGCTGGCCGGGGCGGAACACCGCGAGCCTCGCCCGCCAGCGCACCGAAGCCCGGCAACCGGCGGCCGGGTAGTGGCGGGGCGGTCGGAGCTCGGAGTTCGGAGCTCGAATTCGAGCGCCCAGCATCCCGCTCCGCGCCCGACAACCCGCCGAAGCCCGCGAACCGGCGGCCGGGTGGTGGCGGGGCGGTCGGAGCTCGGAGCTCGGAGTTCGGAGCTCGAATTCGAGCGCCCGACACTCGCCACCGCCCGGAATCCCTCCGAGGCCCGGCAACCGGCGGCCGGGTGGTGCTGGGCGGTCGGAGCTCGGAGCTCGGAGTTCGGAGCTCGAATTCGAGCGCCCGACACCCGCCACCGCCCGGAATCCCTCCGAGGCCCGGCAACCGGCGGCCGGGTGGCGGAGGGGCGGTCGGAGCTCGGAGCTCGGAGTTCGAGTCGAGCGCCCGCCACCCGCCGCCGCCCGCCATCCCACCGAAGCCCAGCATCCCGCCGAAGCCCAGCATCCC